>CAZFWP010000073.1:0-9655 GCA_964522805.1 uncultured Synergistaceae bacterium
GCCATTTGCTCTCTGCTACCAAGGCGTAAAGTAGTTCATTTTTTTACTTATCAAATATATGCCACTTTCACCACATCACTTTTAAGTATCTCAAATAGGTAATGTTTCTCTCTCCGAGGGTTCTCCTGCGGGTTGCTCCGTCCGCACAGAGAGCCCATTTTTATTTGCGGCGCCGCGCAGCCTAAGGCACGGAGCAGAATTTTGCTTGGGTGATTGGGGATAAAAATAGAGGTCTGACGTTATTAAATGCACGCCAGGCCTTTGTTGTTTTGCGTGTTTTTGTCCGCACCGTTCTTGACAAAGCATGGCTTCAAAAGTCGCCTGCATGTCTTGGGCGTTGTTTTATTACCAGCCTGAGCTGCCGCCACCGCCGCCGCCGCCGCCGGAAAAGCCTCCGCCTCCAAAGCCGGACCCTGAACCGGGAGCCGATAAGGTGGTTTGAGAGGGCAGGCTGCTGGTGATGCTGTTCGATATATCGGAGGAGAAGGAGTTAAGCCCGCCGGCATACATAAATATGTAAGGGTTGGGCCCCACATACCATGTTGGCTGGTATTGCGCTTTTTCCAGGATTTTTTCAAATCTGTTGCCCCATGTTTCGGCTGTATCTAACGCCAGTGCGTAAGGCATAAGTTTTTCAAAAAGCTCCGGCGTCTCTTCCGGAGGGTTGAACATTTCCAGCCGTTCTTTCTCTGCTGTTTTCATATAGAGAGCCAGCCCTTCAGCATCGCTCAATGCTGTGACACCTTTTGCTGTCCGCGAAGCAATCAGCGGTTTGGCTGCGAAAAGTATCATCGCCGCTGCTGCGAAAAATATATAGACTAGCTGCAATTCTTTCCAGTCAGATGTGAACATGTAGATAAAAAAGGTGATTACCGCAAGTGAAGGAAGCATTTTAAAAATAAACGATTTCAGCTTCTGCCATGTTGTATTGGCTGTTTTGGTGCGGACAAAGAGGCTGCTCAAGAGCACAGCACCGCCAATAAACAAACAGAACAAGGCATTTTCTTCAAAGTAATCTCCTGAAAAAGGATACAAAGCGGTAACACCCAAAAGGTAAATTATCACTCCTGCGGCAATAACTCCTGTGTTAGCCCTGTAAAACTCCCTGCGATATTTTTTTAAATTCCTGTCGAGGCTTGACATCGCTGCGGATATGCGTGTGTTGTTTTCGCTGTGCAGTTGCAGAGTGTCGGCTGTGCCGGGGAATATCTTCATCATTAAAGCGTCCTCTTCGGGGCGCAGCTGCCTGTTTTCTTCCTTAAGCCTATGAAGAGCATAAGTCGATTTTCCCCTACCAAAGAGAGTTGATTCCCCCTCTGTCTCTTCAATGCTCAAAGAGCCTTTTACTGCGAGATTCAGAATGGCGGCCGTAAAGGAGGTGTTATCCGCCATCAGGTCTCGAGCGAAGCGCATATAGGCGGGAGATTCTCCGTTGGGTGGAGAGAAGATAGGAATAACTGCCCTTTGTGCCGAATCTGTTCCCCATTTTTTACGGGCGTAAAACAGCCAGCAGCCCATGAGGAAAAAGGTTCCCGCTCCAACGGCAGCCTGTTTGCCTCTATCTTCGGGTACAGGCGGAGGAGGCGGCGTCACTAAGCCTTTGGGCCATGTGTAGACTACGCTGAGGTTCTCTCCGCTCTGTAGCGTTTTCGTGGTGGAAACCTTGCCCTTAATGCCAAGTTTAGCGTCCGATTTGTCGCCTTTTTCTCCATAAGCGCCTACATACCACTCGATGGAGTTGAACCCCTCGCCGAAATCCTTGCCGGGCAGGGCCACCTTACAGGATGCGCTTGCTATGGGGAAGGTGTTTTGCGTGCCGGTTACGTTCCAATAAAGTTCGTCATATTTTTCGTAGAACCCCAGCTGCCTGTCACTAAGGTAATTTATCGTAAAGGTATGAAGTCCTGGTGAGATAATAATGTCCTTGTCGCCTATTGTTACCACCTTGTATCTTCCATCTGAATCAACACGCCAATTGACTTTTCTGCCGTCAAGCAGAACATCGATGACGTCAAATCCGACGTATACGGAATTTCCCTCTTCGTTTGTGTACTCTACAGGAAAAGCGCGCTTGATGCCGCGTTTGATATTGATGTTTTCCACATTCGCAGTAATATTTTCTGTGACATTGATGGAGCTGTCCTCGTTAATTTTTATTATGACATCAAAATTTTTGTAGTACTCCAGAGCATGCGCAGATGAAACCTGGAGGATTAAGAGAATGAATGCGGCGATAAATATTCTCAAAGGAGAATGTCTCATGCAGAACCTCCTGAAAACAGGCGCCGTTATATGGGTACGGCGCCCGTTAATGATGCACTTATTTAGAAAGATACTTTAGGTGTTTGTTTCGCCTCTTCTTCAACTTGGAAGAAGGTGGCCTCTTTAAATCCGAAAGAGCGTGCTATCAAGACAGCGGGGAATTTCTGAATGCCGTTGTTAAGATTGCGCACTGTGCCGTTGTAGTAGCGGCGTGCCATTTGCAGATCATTTTCAATATTGGCCAGCTGTTCCTGAAGCTGTAAAAAATTGGTGTTCGCCTTGAGGTCGGGATAGCTCTCTGCTACGGCGAAAAGCGTCCTTAAAGTACCTGTAAGCATGTTTTCTGCCTGCAGTCTGGCTTCCGTGTCGCTTCCTGCGTTTGTCACTGCTGTGCGCGCTTCGGTAACGTTTTGCAGCGTCTCTTTTTCGTGAGCAGCGTAGCCTTTGACTGTTTCCACCAAATTAGGTATCAGGTCAAAGCGTCTTTTTAACTGTACGTCGATGCCGCTCCAGCCTTCCTGCATCATGTTGCGAAGATTTACTAACCCGTTGTAGGTCATCATTAGCCAGCCGCCTATTACAACTACTATGCCGATAACAATTATCATTGCTGTTGACATTAACTTTTGTCCCCCTTGGAGTGATAGGTCTTGTTGTTTTCCTGATTATACTTCCTCGAGTCAATTCCTGTGGTATCATTTATACGGATTTATATTGGTTTAAAGTAGGAAGTTTTTAGAATAGGAGGTTTGCTTATGATAGTAACATTGCAGGATCCGATGAGGCAGGTGCGAACAGCGAAGGTCGGTTTCAGCTGGACGGTATTTTTCTTTGGTTTCTTCGTGCCGATATGCAGGGGGGATTTCAAGTGGACAGTGATAATGTTTATCGCCAGTGTCTGCACGGTCTGGCTGGCTAACTTGGTGCTCTGCTTTACATACAACGGCACATATATCAGAGGACTGCTGGAGAAAGGGTACTACCCCACAGATGACTATTCGAAAAACATTTTGATATCAAAGGGATTTATTGCCCGCTGAAGATAGCGCTGAAAAAAGAGGAGAACCCAGGGGTTCTCCTCTTTAACTTATATGCGGATAATATCGGTAAGCTGATGCTTATTCCGCGGCTAAGGCTCTGACCGCTTCGATAACAGCGTCGATCTCTTCTTCTGTGTTGAAATATCCCGGTGATAAACGCAGTGCGCCCTCGGGGAAGCTTCCCAGTGTTCTGTGAGCCAGCGGTGCGCAATGTAGGCCGGGGCGTGTTTCGATGCCGTACCTGTCGGAAAGATTCATCGCCAGTACGGCGTTGTCCTTACCGTTGATGTTGACGGAATAGACAGGTAGGCGCGGATCATTCTCCTGGGGACCGATGATTCTCAGGCCACTAATGGTGCGAAGCCCGGCCTCCAATCTATCTCCGAGAAATTTTTCTCTGCTGTGTATATTTGAGATACCAATCTTTTTAATCCATTCAAGAGCCGCCAGTAAACCGGCGATGCCCGGCAGATTAGGAGTTCCCGACTCAAATTTGTCCGGCATCTGCTGCGGCTGATGCTCATCATGGGAGAGGCTGCCTGTGCCGCCCTCAATAAAGCATGAGCAGCGCTCTGCGAAATCAGGTTTCCAGACGATGCCGCCGGTTCCCTGAGGGCCAAAAAGACCTTTGTGTCCGGTAAAACATAACGCGGCTAATCCGAGTCTTTCCGTATCCAGAGGAACAATGCCTGCTGTCTGGGCACAGTCAACCACCAGCGGTACGGAGTGGGCAGAGCATATTTCCGCTGCCGCGGCAAGGTCCTGTAATGAGCCGGAGACGTTGCTGCAATGTGAGAGTATTACCAAGTCTGCTCTTTCTGCCAGTGCTTTGCAAAGAGAGTTTGGGTCAAGGTAGCCGCGAAGGCTGCATTGCATTACCTCAACGCGGACGCCTGTCGCTTCCGCAGATCGCAGCGGTCGGACAACGGCGTTATGTTCCATTGAAGAGGTAATGACTCTCATTCCCGGTTTTAAAATTCCCTTAAGAATGATATTGATAGATTCAGTAATATTGGCGGTAAGCGAAATGTATTTCGCACTGCGCTTTTCATAACCGCCCAACATATCGGCGAGAGCCTTTCTGCATGTGTAGACGCTGTCTAGCGTCTCGATATCGCGTTCGGAGGCGGAGCCTCTTGATAGATTAGCTCCGCTTTGTGTCATGAAATTATATACTGCCTCTGCTACAGGTTCGGGCTTTGGCCAGGTTGTTGCGGCGTTATTAAGATAAATTGACATTGTCTTAGCCGAGTACGATTGGTTTTGCTGCTCCGAAAACGGCTTCGGTGATTTCAAACATGTTGGATATCACGCCAACTTTGATATCTTCCGTGACGCCGAAATGTTTCGTGCATGTTCCGCATACGAGAATCTTCACTCCCTTGTCTGAAAGTTCCTTAAGATAGTCAAGTGAGGAAGAGTCGCCGATGGCCATCATCACTGCGTCGTTCATCAAGGCCACCGCTTCCGGTGCGATATCTCTTTGCACTAACGTGCCCAGGTATGATTTCATCAAGACTTCGCCTAGCCCGCCTGATGCGGCACCTATTTTATCGGAGGTAAAAAGCAGTGAGTAGCTGTCGGTTTTACGAATGTATTCTTTTCCTTTATCTGCAAGGATGCCCTCAATAACAAAGTCCGTACCGTCTGACCTGCTGCTAACGCTGTAGCCTTGCCCTTCAAGGAATCTTGTTACATTGGCCGCCGCTATTTCGTTGTCGACTGTTACAGAAAGCTCCGCGCAGCCCTTGTCAACGCACTCTTTTGTCTTTATTACCGGTTGGGGGCAGTCAAGACCCCTTGCATCAATGATTGTTGTCATAGCAGTAAATCTCCCTTTCGAAAATAATCGTTTTATCACAAAACTAAGATGCGGAAAAATCTTCCGCATCTTAAGCCTTAGTTTTTATTTCTTTTCGTGCTCTTGGAGGAACTTAATGAACTTCTCTGTAATCTGGGGGTCAAGCCTTGTTCCTGCCATTGAGCGAAGCTTATCTTCTATCTCCTGCTGCAGCGGAAGTTTGCGTCCCGGCCATGGGCGTGTAAGCTCATTCCAAGCGTCAACAACCGCAAATATTCTTGCCGCCACAGGTATAGCGCTTGCGGAGTAACCGTGAGGATATCCGCTGCCGTCCCAGTTTTCGTTCCATGAAAACGGTATTTGCGCAGCGGGGCGCAGCAGCTCAATTGATGACAGCATGTCTTTGGCTATCAAGGGGTACTTGCGGTACTCGCGAAGTTCTTGAGCCGTCATCGGCGTTGTCTTCAGGCGCAGCGCGAAGGGGATGCCTATCAGACCTATTCTGCTGAACAATGCTCCCAAGTATGCGTACATCTGTTCTTCTCTGCACAACCCTATAGCCTCACTGAGCTTACGTGTCATTATCGCGGCGCGCGGTATGCAATTCTTAAACTTATCGTCACCCGGAGTGAACGCTACAGCAATATCTTCCAAAGTTTTATAGCATAGGCGGTTGCCAGCTTCGGCGAATCTCTCATAGACCATTAAGCTAAGGCTGTCCATCTGGTCTTTCTTGTCTCTTGAATAGTCTTTATAGGCGATGATATCGCTTATCACTCGCTGCAGGCTGGCTAGCTCGTCTTTGGTACTGTCAACTGTAATATTTTCTTTGCCGGTTTTCTCGTCACGGATATCTTCCGCTTCTTTTTGGAGTTTTGTCATTCTCTTATAGAAGATTTGCTTGAAGATAAAGTCATAGATAACGCAAATCAACAATGAAAAGGCGGCCATAATCAGGAACAATTTTTGCAGGGTACTTTCCGCCTCGGTGGTGTCCTCTTTTTTAGATATTCCGTTTACCCAGAACGCAGGGGCGCCCATTTGGTCTCTCATAAGCATACTGCCGGTGACGGAACTGGCTTTCCCTTTGGCGACATGTACTTTGGTCAGAGGGATGTTTTTGTTTTCCTTTTCTTTATCCGAAACCTCTTCAACAGAGAAAGTGAAATGTAAATTTCTGGAGATACCTTGAATCATAGAGGGTCCAAGATTTTTGGTAGCGATAAGATAACCGACAGACGGACCGCTTTTGTCTGATTTTAAAATCGGTTTGATGCAAAAAAGGATTGGTGCCCCGCCCATCTCTGATATACCGCTGATGCCTTCGATATCGACGTTTTGGAGAAGTTTTTCATTGTTGGGGTCGTCAAAAATGGCGCGGAACTCGTTTTGCGGCGCTGATGGCAGCTCTTTGGGGCTGTAGTCTTTAAAAAGCCGCACGGAGTTGTCTTTGTCAACAAGGATTATTGAAGATATGCCGATGTCTGTTAATACGGCGCGGTTTAACGTGTTAGTGACGTAATGACTGTCTTTGTTGTGCATATAGTTCCATGTCACATCAGAGAATGCCCAGTTGCCGGCTATGGCTGATAGTGATTGGGCTTCACCGTTAATTGAAACAACGGCTCTTGAGAGATTAAGCAGCATTCTCTCCCTGTCCGTTTTCTCCGCTGCTTGCCTGATGATGCCGGTAAAAGTAAAATCCAACAGCAAAAGCAATATGAGCATAACAATACCCAGTGCCATTTGATTTTTTCTGCGCAGTGTCATGGACAACCCCCCTATAATCCTTGTTACCATTTGTTATATATTGTAGCAGATGTGAGTAAAAACAACAGGCATTTAATTTGTGATTACGGCTCCTGCTGCTACGATGTCGTCATCTGTATATAGAACCAGTCTCTGCCCTGCCGCCGGGGCGAATAAAGGCTCATCAAACTCCACTTGAATGTCTGTTTGGGTAACAGCAGTGATTTTGCAGGGAGACGGGTCTCCTTGTGAACGAATCTTTCCGCGCAGCTTAATGTTGCTAAGGTCAATGTTCGGCGGCAGGAGGACGTTAAGGTTCGTGCCGCAGACGTTTTTGGAAAAAGCTTCTTCTCTCTCGGAGGCGATAATGGTGTTTTCCGCAGGGAGTATCTTCGTGACAAAGAGAGGGGCCTTTGAAGCGATACCAAGCCCCTTTCTCTGCCCTGCGGTGTAGTTGGATATCCCTTGATGAGTGCCTATCCTTTCGCCGTGTTTGTTGAGTATCGGTCCCGGTTTCCCCGGATCTTCTATGATTGAGCGGTAGTCGCTCTCTCCCGCGAAACATATTTCCATGCTTTCCGGGCGCTCTGCTACCGCTATCGACGCTTGTCTGACAATGTCCCTTGTTCTGTCCTTCGTAATAAAATCACCGAGGGGAAAGAGTATTCTCGCAAGACGCTCTCTTTTGATGCCGCTCATAAAATATGATTGATCTTTTTTTAAATTCGCGCCGCGTGCCAAATAAGAAACTCCATACCTTTTAACTATTCTAGCATAGTGCCCTGTTGCTATGGCGAAGTCATCTCCCCACATGTTTTCGGCAATGTTCCACAAAAGCCCGAACTTAATCCTCTCATTGCAGTCAGCGCATGGGTTGGGGGTCTTGCCCAGTTGGTATAGTCGGCAAAAAGGGCCTGATACCAAATTTTTGAATTCACCTGTGATGTTCACGGAAAAGTGAGGAATGTTAAGCTCACGGCAAACTTCCGCAGCTGATTTAGCCGCTGTGGTATCTGCTGAAGTTGACATGGTGAGTCCTGCCGCATCGTAGCCTTCAGATTGCAGAATAAGCGCGGCTGCGCTGGAATCCACTCCGCCGCTCATCATTATCAGCACTCTTGGTGCTGAGCCCTTTATCCAGTTGCTTTTATCGGTAAATGTAGCTTTTAAAATATTTTCCATGACAGATATTTTACAACAATAAATGCTAAGCTCATAATATATAATTGCGTAGAAGAAAATCAGTTTCTCGGGAGGGATGAACACATGAGCATAGAGAGGGCTATCACAGAAAAAATGAAAGAGCGCGCTATTGACAGAGGACAATTTTCTGTAGTTCCATTCAGATACTGCCGTGAGCTTGCGCTCATGTTTGGCCTTTCCTATAAAGAAGCGGAGCTTTTGGCACTGCGCAGCGGTCTCTGTCCATCCCGCTATGAAAGAAGCATCGGCACTTTCGGACTGGAGGGACAGGCCAAGCTTTTGGAGTCAAGTGCGGCGGTTATCGGCTGCGGCGGTCTTGGCGGCTGGATCATAGAAATACTTGCCCGTGCAGGTGTGGGGCGCATTGTGATGGTGGACGGAGATGTCTTTGACGACAACAACCTGAATAGACAGCTATTTGCCTCTGAAAGCAATTTGGGACGCTCCAAGGCCTATGCAGCGGCAGAGCGGACGGAGCAAATCAACGCCGCGGTGACAGCCGTTCCCTATAAAATATTTATTGACGAAGAAAACGGCATGGAGATATTGCGCGGCTGCGGCGCAGTCGTGGACGGTTTGGACAACAACCTTGGACGCAGAGCTGTTTTCACTCTGTGCTGTAAGCTCTCTGTTCCCTTTGTTCACGGAGCCATCGGTGGTTTTTACGGACAGGTCAGTGTTTTCCGCGGCGGAGATTCTCCCATGTGGGAATCTGATGACGTACCGGATAAGGGGTTGGAAACAGAAACAGGCAACCCTCCTTTCACACCGCCCTTTATTGCCTCTGTGCAGGCAGCAGAAACATTGAAAATCCTTGCCGGCCTGGGAGGCGCAGCGGAGAAAGAACTTTTGTGGTTTGACCTCCAAAGAAATGATCTGCAAAAAATAAAGCTTTAAGGAGGCGCGTGATTATATGCGCCGCTCGCACCGCAGTCAGGCTGGTTATAAGCCTAAACGATTATTGATAAAAAACTAAGTTTGATATACGCAAAGCAGAGATTTACGAAAATAACTTCCCGCACGGAATCACAGATTGCGGTTCTGTGCTTAGAATCAGCGGAGGGTGCGCCGGCTATTATTGCCTGCTGGCAGTTTAACCTTTGTTTTAACGGCTCCCAAATTGGTGCTGCCGGTAATTTATTTTGTACAGTCTTATTATGATGCAGAAAAGAGATGCTTAAATGACAAAATTTGTTTTGGATGCTCATTTTGATGTGCTGCTTGATGTCCTTCATTACAGACAAAAGGGTGAACGCAAAGTTTTAGAGAGGCTGCATCTGCCCGCTCTGAAAAAAGCGGGCGTTAACGCCGTTATCTGTTCCCTGTTTATCATGGATGAGATACTGCCTGAGGGAGCTCTGCGCAATGCTCTTGACCAAATCTCGGCACTGCAGGAAGAATTATCTGAATCCGGCGAGTATATTGCACTCTGCCGTACGGTGAAAGAGGCAGATGCGGCTGCGGCAAGCGGCAAGATAGCGCTCTTTCTTTCGCTGGAAGGTGCGGAACCGATTGGCAGCGACCTTTTTCTCCTGAGAACTTTTTATGACCTGGGAGTGAGGTTTCTCGGCATAACTTGGTCTCGCCGCAACTATGCCGC
>CAZFWP010000074.1:0-9386 GCA_964522805.1 uncultured Synergistaceae bacterium
CCGTAACGCAGCAAGAGGTAGTATATCGCGCTTGCTACATTTCGTCAAGCTGTTTGAGTGGCTTTTTTGTTAGGACACCCGGTATCGTGAAGCGTTTTCCCTTATTTATTTTCAGTCATAAACTTGTTATTTTACTTGTAAATATTTTAAAAATACTGCTGTAAACGAGGCAAAAAAACCTTTTTTTTCGCGTGGTTCAGCCATTTTTAGTTCCCTTTGAACATAAAGAAGACCGCGCCTACCATGCAGAGGGAGGCCCAAAGGTAGTTCATTGTCAGCTTTTCTTTCATAATGAAGACGGTGAAGCCGGCGAAAATTGTCATGGTGATTACTTCCTGAATAATTTTCAGCTGCGGCAGGGTGTAGACTTCGTGTCCGAGTCTGTTGGCAGGGACTTGAAAGCAATATTCAAAGAGGGCGATTCCCCAGCTGACAATTATGGCTATGAAGAGCGGTTTTGTTCCTAGGTGCTTGAGGTGTCCGTACCAAGCGTATGTCATGAAGATGTTTGAAATGAAGAGCAGTATTATTGGCACTGCATATCTGTGAAGCATCTGTTTACCCCTTTCGTTTGTTGAAACCGTCAACCCACCTTTGTTGCTCAAGGCACTTCCGGCAGCAAGACGCCTTTTGCGTGTTCCGCAGCGGATCTTAGCGGAAAAGTAAAAGCCCCGTGAGCAGTTTAGGCGCACAGGGCTTATTATATTACCGTCTATTGGTTTTTAGTGTTCGTCTTTGCGGCTTGTTTGGCTTTTGTGTATTGCCTCTCTGGTATCTAAGTCTGCCGCGAATTCTGCGCGTGGGTCTTTATTTGCTGTGGCTGTTGAAGACTTCAACAATGTCTTCGTAGCATCAGGTGCCGCGGGGATTTTTGTTTTTACAGTCACAGTTTCGCATCGCCCCGGTGAGAGAGATGACTTCTTTTGCCGATGAAGCTCCTCTTTCTATAGCAGTGATGATGTCGCTTTCTGTGACCTTGGAGCACCAGCAGACGTATTTTTCTTTGTTGATCGTCATTTTGAGAGTTTCTTGGGAGCTCACGGCTCCGAGTCCTAGCTGCCTCAGCCGCAGGCTGAGCACTCCCCCTCTTTAGCGGGAATAGGGGAGATATTTTTGGCTTTTATAAGGGAGATGACTTCTTCTGTGCTAAGTGTCTTGCCTGCGGAGACAACTTTACCGTTGAGCACAAGCGCCGGCGTTGATATTACACCGTATGAGGCGATTTGAGACATTTCGGTCACGTGCTCCACTTCGCCGGCTATTCCCAGTTCTTTCATTGCCATTTCTACATTTCTCGCAAGCTCGTTGCATCTGCCGCATCCCATTCCCAGAACTTTTATCCCTTGTCCGCTGTTTGTCTCTTTAGTCTGTGCACTGTTGGCAGAGCAGCAGCATGATTCTTTTTCTTTCTTTTTTCCAAAACCGAACATGGCAAAGCCTCCTTGTTGTCGTGGTTGAAGTTATTTTATCAAATATAGTTTGACGGGGTGTCGTGTGCCAGCACCGTTCTTTTACAAAAACAACCATCCAAAAGCGTTAAAAGTGTAGCCGATGATGATTATCCCCAAAGATACAACTCCGACAAAAAAGGCTAGAAGGGGCGGCTTAACGGCTTTGCGCAGCATGATTATCGATGGCAGAGAGAGTGCCGTAACCGCCATCATCAGCGACATTATCGTCCCGAGACCGACTCCTTTGGCGTAAAGAGCTTCCGCAATCGGCAAGGTGCCGAAGATGTCCGCGTACATGGGGATACCAATTGCCGTCGCTAAGAGAACGGAGAAGGGGTTTTTGTCACCAAGAACGGTTTCGATCATTGACTGGGGGATCCAGTTGTGAATGACTGCGCCAATTCCTACGCCTATAATTATGTAACGCCAAACTTTATGCACAGTCCAAGCAACTTGCTCTTTTGCATAGACCACTCTTTCCGCCTTGGTTATGCTTTCTGCTTCGATATCCACGCTGCCTATTGCCTTGACGTAGTCTTCTATGTATCTTTCCAACCCCATTTTATCAATTATTGTCCCTCCGGCAACGGCGAGAATGATACCGACCACAACGTAGGCGACAGCTATTTTCATGCCGAAGATGCTCACAAGGAGGATAAAAGCTCCGAGATCCACCAGCGGCGATGATATCAGAAAGGAGAAGGTCACGCCCACAGGTAGTTTCGCACTGGTAAAGCCGATAAAGAGCGGAATGGACGAGCAGGAGCAGAAAGGAGTAATGGTTCCCAAAAGAGCCCCCATTGTGTTGGCACAGACACCGTTAAAGTTTCCGAGAATTTTTTTTGTTCTCTCAGGCGGAAAGTAGCTTTGAATGTAGGAAATAACAAAAATAAGCACCGAAAGCAGTATGTGTATTTTTATCACGTCATAGATAAAGAACTGCAAGGAGCCCCCCAATCTCGAAGTCAAGTCCAGCCCTGCTGATGTTACGATAGCGCCGGCCAGCGAGTTAAGCCAGTGCATCCCTAATATTTGATTCTGTATAAATAGAAAAAAAGCACCTATTTCTTCCACACGGACCACCCTTTCCGGATTTCTTTCGCATCGATAATATAAAATACATATTGATATATGTCAATATATAAATATACGATTTGTCCGGTTAAAGAAAAAAAAAGAGCCTCCCGAAGGAGACTCTTTACGGCTTGCAATTAGCCCAGGACTTTATCCATATGGTCTGAGTTGTCGCGTGAATGGTTTTCAATGACGTCAAGCGCACTGAGCATTCTTTCTTTGCACTGCGCCACAAAAGCTTCGTCCGATACTCCGGGGAGGTTGATGCGCACGTTGTATGCGGCAGCTTTTCCGGCTGCCTCTGCAAGCAGAGCGGCACAGCCTCCGTCGCTGGCAGCGTTAGGGTTGCCGTGTTCCGCAGCCACTAAAGCTATTTCTGACAGTTCAGCACAGGTTTCCAAGGTCACCAGCGGCACTTCTGTAGCCAGCTTGGAGGCCTCGGCCATAGCGGCTTTGCGCACAGCTTTTTCCTCGTCAGTGGCTTTGGGCATTTTCATCGCAGTCATAAAGACGTTGAAGGACTCGGTGTCTTTGTTCATCAGATCAATGAATTTGGCACGAATGGCTTCGCTCTTTGCCAATACGCCTTCCATAACCGTCCAGTTTTCTTTGTATTTTTCTTTGCCAATTGTGAGGTTGCAAACCATGGAGACAAGCCCGGCGCCTAGAGAACCGCCGAGAGCCGCAACGCTTCCACCGCCGGGTGCGGGCGAATTTGAGGCAAGTTCGTCGATAAACTCCTGAACCTTCATTTCTTCAAATTTCATATCAGTCTCTCCTATTCTTTGGTACAAACCTAAAATAGGGGCAGATCTTTTCCACCCCTATTGATTGTATATTCTCGTTTATTTGTTGTCGGCTACGAGTTTTGCAAGGTATGCTTCGTCAGCGATAAAGGGAACAGTGATGTGTCCGTCGCTGCGTTTGGCATTGAAGGTGTTGACTGTCTCAATGGCATGTTCGTTTCTTGCCCATGCGCGTCTGGCAACACCGCTGATGACGTCCCAACTCATGGATTCTTTGATGATTCTGTCTACTCTTTCACTGCCGTCAAGGACAAGTCCGAAGCCGCCGTTGATGGACTTCCCTGTGCCGACTCCGCCGCCGTTGTGGAGAGCAACAAGGCTCATGCCGCGGGCGCAGTTGCCTGCGAAGCAGTGAATTGCCATTTCTGCCATGATGTTGCTGCCGTCTTTGATGTTAGATGTTTCGCGGAACGGCGAGTCTGTGCCGGAGACGTCGTGGTGGTCGCGTCCGAGCATTACCGGCCCGATCTCGCCTGTTCTTACCATTTCGTTGAACTTAAGGGCTATTTTCATGCGGCCCTCTTCATCCTGGTAGAGTATGCGGCACTGGGTACCGACGACAAGTTTATTTTTCTCGGCATCACGAATCCAAACCCAGTTGTCGTGGTCCTGGAAGCGGCGAGTGGGGTCAATGCAGTCCATTGCAGCCCTGTCTGTTTTTCTGAGGTCTTCAGGGTCACGGGTCAGGCAGCACCAACGGAAGGGTCCGTAGCCATAGTCGAAGAGGAGGGGACCCATGATATCTTCCACATATGACGGGAAGATGAACCCTTCATAGGTGTCCACGCCGTTTTTAGAAATTTCTTTGACGCCTGAATCAAAGACTGCACGCATGAAGGCGTTGCCGTAGTCAAAGAAGTATGTTCCCTTCGCTACAAGCGCCTTAATAAGCTCAAAGTGCTTTTTCAGTGTTTTGTCTACAAGTCTGCAGAATTCGTCTTTGTCTTCTCCAAGAAGTCTGGTGCGCTCTTCGAAGGAGATTCCCTGCGGGCAGTAGCCACCGTCGTATACAGCATGGCATGAGGTTTGGTCGGAGAGAAGCTCGATTTTTTCGTCGTGGTCAAGAGCGTACTGGAGCAGGTCAACAATGTTTCCCTGGTAGGCTATTGAGAGGGGTTCACCCGCTGCCATCGCTTCTTTCGCCCATTTAAAGGCCTCAGCCATATCTGTTGTTCTTTTGCTGACCCAGCCCTGGCTGTGACGTGTGTCAACTCTTGATGGGTCAACTTCGGCGACGATAGCCGCAGCTCCGGCGATTTCCGCTGCTTTAGGCTGTGCGCCGCTCATGCCGCCGAGTCCTGAGGAGACAAATAGGTGCCCTGCAAGTCCCTTGCCTTCGGGAAGTTGGAATTTGCTGCGCCCGGCGTTAAGAAGGGTGTTATATGTTCCGTGCACGATTCCCTGAGGGCCGATATACATCCATCCGCCTGCGGTCATCTGACCATAGTTGGCAACACCAAGAGCTGTGGCGCGAGTGAAGTCTTTGGGGTTGTCAAAGAGTCCTACCATCAGTCCGTTTGTAAGGATAACTCTCGGTGCGGAGGGGTGCGAGCGGAAGAGACCGAGGGGGTGTCCCGACTGCACAACGAGGGTCTGGTCGGGGGTAATGACCTCAAGATATTTTTTGATCAGCAGGTACTGCATCCAGTTCTGGCAGACCTGTCCTGTTTCCCCATAGGTTACCAGTTCATAGGGGTAGAGGGCGATGTCAAAATCGAGGTTGTTCTCGATCATCACCTGGAAAGCTTTCGCTTCTGTGCATTTTCCCTTGTACTCTTCAATGGGCTTGCCATAGAGGCGTCCTGCCGGACGGAAACGATATCCGTAAATGCGTCCATGCTCTTTATATTCCTCAAGAAATTCGGGAGCCAGTTCCGCATGAAATTCTTCGGGGATGTAGCGCAGCGCGTTTTTGAGTGCAAGGACAACTTCTTTGTCATTAAGCACCTGTCCGCGATTGGGAGCTCTTCTGATACCTTCTTGGAACGCAGGCTGCTTGGGCAGCCCGTTGGGGAATTCAAGTCTCAATTCTACTGTTTTTCCGCTTGCGTCAAACATGTTTAAAAACCTCCTTGGTTGGTCTGAAATATTTGTATGTGTATACGATTTTGATTGCTATTTTACTACCACTAGTATATCAAAGTTTTAGCATTTTAAAAAGTGAAAGTGGTAGATTTTTTTCATATCATTTTGTTAGTTTTAAAAAAGCGGGGGCGGGCAGATTCGCAAGGCGAACGCTGTCCGCCCCCTTTGTAGGTCTACGGCGAAACACTTTTATTGTTATGTGTTCTTAATATTTCTTATCTATTATATACCTTTTTGCCAAAGAACGTCACTTGGGCTTAGAACAGTCCGCTCACTCTGCCCATGGCATCTACGTCGATTGAGCATGCCGCCGGACGTTTGGGGAGTCCGGGCATGGTCATAATAGCACCGGTTATGGGAATAATGAATCCTGCTCCTGCTGAAAGGCGTACTTCACGAACAGTAAGTGTGAAGCCTGTCGGACGTCCCTTCTTCGCCGCATCGTCAGAAATTGACGACTGGGTTTTAGCCATGCAGATGAGCAGATGGTCTTTGCCGAGGTCGTGAATCTGCTTCAGGTCTTTTATCGCCTTGTCTGTAAAGGTTACACCGTCGGCTCCGTAGATCTTCGTGGCGATGGTTTTGATTTTCTCCGCCGGGGTAAGGTTCTCATCATAGAGGTAGTGGAAGGTATTGGGTTTGGCGCAAGCTTCTACTACCGCCTTCGCCATTTCCAGTCCACCTTCGCCGCCCTTGGCCCAGATGTCTGATTCCACAACAGGCACGCCCAGTTTGGCGCATTTTTCCTGGATAAAGGACAGTTCTTCAGCTGTATCTGTGGGGAAGGCGTTGAGAGCTACGACGACAGGCAGTCCGAAGGAGAGCATGTTCTCCACGTGCTTTTCGAGGTTGGGGATACCTGCCTCGAGAGCTTCCATGTTAACTTTGCCGAGGTCTTCTTTTGCTACGCCGCCGTGCATCTTCAGAGCACGGATTGTGGCAACAATGACTACAGCGCTGGGCTTGAGACCGCCGAGTCTGCATTTGATGTCAAGGAATTTTTCAGCTCCGAGGTCAGCGGCAAATCCTGCTTCAGTGACGAAGTATTCTCCGAGCTTCAGTCCGTACTTTGTTGCCATAATGCTGTTGCAGCCATGAGCTATGTTAGCGAACGGGCCGCCGTGAATAAACGCGGGGACGTGTTCGAGTGTCTGTACAAGGTTCGGCTTGATGGCATCTTTGAGGAGCATCGCCATTGCGCCAGGTGCTTCAAGGTCTTGGGCTGTGACAGGCTCACCGCTGCGGTTGTAAGCGACGATGATTTTACCGAGGCGCTCTTTGAGATCTTCAATTCCCGTTGAGAGGCAGAGAATGGCCATTACTTCTGATGCCACGGTGATGTCAAAGCCATCTTCACGTGGAATTCCGTCAGGTTTACCACCGAGTCCGATGACTATTTTGCGAAGTGAACGATCGTTCATGTCGAGAACACGCTTGAAGACGATACGGCGCTGGTCTATGTCAAGCGGGTTTCCCTGCTGCATGGAGTTGTCAAGCATAGCAGCCAAAAGGTTGTGGGCTGAGGTGATCGCATGGAAGTCACCGGTAAAGTGAACGTTGATGTCTTCCATGGGAACTACCTGGCTGTAACCGCCGCCGGCAGCTCCGCCCTTAACTCCGAATACGGGGCCGAGTGAGGGCTCACGCAAGGCAAGGCATGTTTTATGTCCCAGAAGAGTCAGAGCCTGGGCCAGTCCCACTGAGGTTGTGGTTTTGCCTTCACCCGCCGGTGTGGGAGTGATAGCCGTGACCAAAATAAGTTTACCGTCTTCGCGGTCTTTAATCTTGTTCCAAAGGTCAAAGGTGACTTTCGCTTTGTACTTGCCGTAGAGTTCGAGATCATCTTCCTCAATGCCGACTCTGGCTGCGACGTTTACGATTGGGTCCATTTTTGCCTGCTGTGCTATTTCAATATCGCTTAGAAATGCCATTACAATACCCCCTGCTTGTATTTTATTGTTTGAAAAATGTACCGTTTTAAATGTGCTGACAGCATCGCTGCGCAAATTAGGAATCTTTGTCAAGAATTCAATGCCCAATATATGTTACACGGTAATCTTTTGACGTATAGTATTTTACACTGATTCTTTCACAACTAAAAGTGCTAAAGCGCAAAAGTCATTAAAAACATTTTGAGAAGAACTAACAGGAGCAGGAGTTGTCTTTGCAGTGACAGTCTGTTTTGTGTGCAGAGACAGAAGCCAGCATTTCGGAAAGTTCTGTAAATTTTTCCGGAACGAGGGAGTAGTGCATCCACTTACCCTCTTTCCGCGAAGCAATCAAGCCTGATGAGCGCAATATTTTCATGTGGTGGGAGAGCGTCGGCTGCGATATTTTGAATCTTGCCAAAATTTTACAGGCACACAGCTCTCCGCATGAAAGCATCTCTACAATCATCAGTCTGTTCTCGTCCCCGAGAGCCTTCAACATCAACGACAGTTCACTGTAGTTTTTAGCCATAGCGCACACCTCACGAATTATTAATCTTTTGAATTATACACACTCAAATTAATATGTGTACATGTATAATCCCATAATTGATGAGCGGGCGCTGAATGTTATGCTGATTGCTTCTGCTGACAAAGTAAAGTCTCGGCCCTAAGCTCTGTTATAGCAGTCAGGCCGGCAAAAGAGAGCCGTTGAGCCCCCTTTTGCCGCATGAAGATATTTTAGCCGAGAAGATGTGTTTCTATTATCTGCTCCATGTTGAAGTTGCGCACTCTGAGCGAGTGGCGGATAACTTCTTCCAGTGCCGCCAAGGGCAGAGGACCAACCAGTTCAGCTTCCGCTATGCCGACTCCATAGCTGTCAGCCAGTGACTTAATAAGGTCGTAGACAACAGGGATAGGAGTCTTTTCAAAATTTGTGAGATTCATCGATACCTGAACCATTCCCTTGTCTTCCAAAGCCAGTCCGATGGCGCGGCAGTAACGCAGCCCGCCTGTGGAGAAGCGCATTCTTTTGGCGATGGCTTTGGCTATTTCAATATCATCGGTGCGCAGGTTGACATTGTATGCGACGAGCGGGAAACGAACACCGGTGACCGTTGCTCCCGATTTGGGAACAAAGGCGAACGGACCTTCATCGGGTCTCCATTCTTCGTTCTGCATCTTTTCCGGAAGAGCTTCGTACTGTCCCTTGCGGATGTCAACAAGGTTCTGACGAGACGGCTTGGTGGCAGCGTCTTCGTAGTAGAATACAGGCACTCCAAGTTCGCCCAGGAATTTGCCGTATCTGTGGGCAATAGCAAGAGCCTCTTCTTTGTCAACATTTCTTACGGGGACAAACGGGACAACGTCAACAGCGCCCTGTCTGGGATGGCTGCCATGATGCTGGGTCATGTCTATTTCTTCAACAGCAACTTTAGTGATGTTCATAGCGCCGGCGAGAACGGCTTCCGGCTCCCCGATCCAGGTGTATACAGATCTGTTATGGTCTGCGTCTGAGTCGATGTCCATGATGGTGATACCCTCTGTGCTTTTGAGTGCATTGGTTATTCTCTCAATTTTAGCCAGGTCGGTTCCTTCGCTTACGTTGAGTTCGCAAAGCAGAATTTTAGCCATTTTGTAACCTCACCTTTCAGTATTTATTATTTTATTTATTTTACAGAGTTTTTAAGGGCTTCTGCATCAGCAACAAATCGGGCATTTATCTCAGGAGTTTTAATGAGAGAGAGGTTTGCTTCGATATTGAGAGCTGTGTCAATGACGGCCATTTTAGCAAGCATGATGCCTGCTTCCATGTCTGAACCCGCGGCGGTGTTGTAGCGTCCGTCCATTTCTTGGCATATCCGGTATATTTTAAGGGCGGTCTGTCCATTGTTCAGGGGAACCGTTGCCGCCTGGACAGCAGCTTTTTCTACCGCTGCGCGCCGTACCGCCTTTTCTTCATCGGTGTTTTTGGGGAGTCCGAAGGCGGCTTTGATGCCAAGGTATGATTTTGTGTCCTCCACAGCTCCTTCTCTCAAAGC
>CAZFWP010000075.1:0-9180 GCA_964522805.1 uncultured Synergistaceae bacterium
GATATATACACAGGCGAAGACACTCTTTCCCTACACGACGCTCTTCCGATCTTATGAGACAGATCCCATGGTAAGGGCGAACAGCAGTGCGGCGATTATTTTTTTTATGTTTTTTTTCAACATGGATCTTCCTCCCTGTTTGTTGGTGAATGTTTGGCTCCTGTAAGCGGAGATGTGATTTTATAAGGTTCGCGTTTCATCAGGGAACGAATCTTTTTTTAAACATTACGAGGCTGCTGGAGAACATTACCGCTATGTAAGCGCAGAGAGCCAGAGTGTCTTTCCAGACGTATTCTATACCGCCGCCCTTTAGTATAATTTGGCGCGACAGTCTTATGTAGTAGGTTATGGGGAAGCATTCTCCGAGGTAGCGGAAGCCGGCCGGCATTGCCTCGATGGGGAAGACAAAACCTGAGAGCAAGATGCTCGGCAGGAGGATAAATATTGAGAGCTGCAAAGCCTGCATTTGGTTTTGGGCAAAGGTGGAAATCATGATTCCAAGTGATAGATTCGCCACCACATAGAAGAAGGTGAGGCAGAAGAAGAGCATTTTGCTGCCCAAAAACGGCATTTTAAATACGCCAATTCCGATGGCAATAGCCACCGCTACTTGAATGTAGCCTACAATGATGTAGGGCAGAATTTTGCTTAGCAGCAGCTCCCAACTGTGCATCGGCGTAACCAGAAGCTGTTCTAGCGTGCCCTGTTCGCTTTCGCGCACAATCGCCATAGCCATCATGGTTATCAGTGTCAGAGTCAGCAGCAGCCCCATTATTCCGGGGACAATGTACCAGGAGGTGATAAAGTCGGGATTATACCATGGACGTATTCTCATATCAACAGCCTGAGGCGGTACTTCTACCCCCATCCGCCGCAGTTTTTCCGAGACGACTTCCTGCGATTTGAGCATTCCCAGTGTTTGCGCCGCAGCAAGAGCCGATGAGGCACTCATGCTGTCCGTCGCGTCTACAATGACCTGTATTTGCGCCTGGCGTCCGCTGCGCAGGCGCTGCGCGTAGTTGGGCGGAAAGATCAGCGCAACTTTAACTTTGCCTGATTCCACCGCACTGTTGACTTCTTTGATGTTGTGCGCGTATAGCTCCACGTCAAAGTAGTTGCTGGAGGTAAAGCTGCTGATCATTTCGCGGCTTTCTTGAGTGCGTGACTGGTCAAATATCGCCGTGGCCAGATGTTTTACGTCCGTATTGATGGCGAAGCCGAATATAAGCAGCTGAGCTACCGGCATAAAGATGATTATTGCCAAGGTGATTCTGTCACGCAGTACCTGTATGAATTCTTTTACTATCAAAGCTCTCAGTCGTCCAAATTCCATCTTTATCCCTCTTTCGCCGCAGACTCGGCTATGTTCAGTTTGCTTTCGCCTGTACCGGAGACGCGCCCGCCCTCAAGTTTTTTGCCTGATTCTTCTTTAACCAGATAGGCGAATACGTCTTCCATCGCCGGAGTTATCTCTTTTATGCGGGAATTGGCAAAGATGCTTTCACCGCCGAAGGTTCGCTCTTTTCCCACAAGGACGTGCAGTTTTTCGCCGTGAAAGTAGGAGTCAATGACCGCTCCCGCCTCGCCTCCTTGAATTTTTGCCAGCAGCTCCATGCCTTGAGGTGCTTCTATTTCAAAGAGCCTGCCGGGAATGAGTTTTTTGAGCTTCGCCGGAGTGTCATCGGCAATCAGCGCGCCAAAGTAGATAAAGGCGACTTTGTCGCAGTGTTCCGCTTCGTCCATAAAGTGTGTGGTTACCATTACTGTGGTGCCGCCTGCCGCCAAGTCATAGATAATGTCCCAAAATAGGCGGCGCGCTTTGGGGTCAACGCCGCTGGTCGGTTCGTCAAGAAAGAGGATTTTAGGTTTGTGGAGTATGGCACATCCTAACGCCAGCCGCTGACGCCAACCGCCTGAGAGTACGCCTGTACGTTCGTCCTCGCGCCCTTCAAGCCCTGCAAGAGCTATCATCTCCGCAATGCGATTTTTTTTGGCCTCGCCCTTCAGTCCGTAAAGCCCGGAATAGAAGTTGAGGTTTTCCATTACGGTCATTTCCGGGTAGAGACTGAATTTTTGCGACATGTAGCCCACGTCGTGCTTAAGTTTTTGTCCCTCATTCGCCAAGTTCATACCGAGAACCAGTCCTTCACCCGACGTAGGCGCCAAAAGACCGCAGAGCATTCTGATGGTCGTTGACTTCCCTGATCCGTTGGGGCCGAGAAAGCCGTAGACAGAGCCTTCTTCTATTGACATGGTGATGTGGTCTACGGCAGTGAAGTCGCCGAATTTTCGTGTCAGTTCTTTTGTTTCAACAACAATTCTGCTCATTTCGCCATTCCTCCGCCGGCAAAGGAGACAAAGAGGTCCTCAAGGTTGGGAGATACTTCTTCCACAGGGGGCATTATTCTGCCCATTTTTTTAAATTCACCGGCGATATCGGCTCGCGCACCCTCAACGTCATCCACCACCACATGGTAGCTTGAGCCAAAAAGGTTGGCGTCTGCCACATGCGGGGATTTTAGCAGCCACTCTTTGGCGCGTCTTTCGTCCAGTTCAAAGCGCAGTATTTTATGTTTGTATCTGCCAAGCAGCTCCTCCGAAGAGCCGACATCAAGAATTCTGCCGCCGTTGATAAACATTTTGCGGGTGCAAAGTTCCGCTTCGTCCATGTAGGGAGTGGAAACGACGATAGTCAGTCCGTCACGGTTCAGCTCATAGAGCATCGCCCAGAATTCACGGCGCGCCACAGGGTCAACTCCGGTTGTCGGTTCATCGAGAAATAGTATCTGCGGTGTGTGCAGCAATCCCGTCGCCAGGGCCAGCTTTTGTTTCATGCCGCCTGAAAGTTTGCCCACCATTCTTTCACGGAAGGGCCAAAGTCCTGTGCGCTTGAGCACCCCTTGGGCGCGTGCCATCGCCGTCTCGCGGGAAGCACCGTAGAGAGAGCCAAAGAGGGCGATATTTTCGCTGACCGTCATGTCGGTGTAGAGGCTGAAAAGCTGGGGCACATAACCGGCATGGACACGAGCCTCACGTCTGTTTTCCGTGCCGAGAAGCGTACATGTACCTGCCGTGGGGTTGGTTATCCCCATGGCTATCCTGATAAGGGTAGTTTTACCGGCGCCGTCGGGACCTATGAAGCCAAAGATCTCACCCTTTTTTACTTCGAGGTTTACTTCATCAAGGGCGTTTATTTTGCCGAAATTTTTGCTGACGCCACTGTAACTGAGGTATACCGCGGGATTTTCCGTCATAGAATCACAACGTCCGCCGGCATACCGGGTTTTAGCACGCCTTCGCTGTTTTCCACGCTCACTTTTATCCAAAAGACCATATTTGACCGTTCGCTCTGAGTGAGTGAGAGTCGTGGATTGTATTCCGCCTGCTGGTTAACTTCAGTGATTCTCGCATTGAATACTCTGTCGGGGTAAGCGTCAATGCGAACTTCCGCCGCGCCGCCGAGCTTCACCAACCCCAACTGGGTGGAGGGGATGTAGAGTTTGATCCAGCAATCATCCATCTTGCCCAATGTGGCAATTGGTGCGCCAGGCCCGATAACATCGCCTGTTTCAAAGTTTTTGGTAAGAATCACACCTGCCGCAGGAGAGCGGAATTCCTTGTAGCCAACAAGTGTCCGCGCACGCATAACCGTTGCCTCGGCTCTTTTTACATTCGCCTTGGCCGCCGCAATCTGCTCCGGTCTCATGCCGTTTTCTAACAGGTTCACAGTATCACTCGCCATTTTCATAGCGTTATATTTCGCATCGGCGTTTTCCGCATAAAGCTCCGCTTCATGCACAGAGACGACGCCTTCTGCCGCCAATTTTTCAAAACGCCTGCTGTCTCTCAAAGCCTGGTTATACTGCGCACCTCGCAAAGCCAGCTCCGCCTTGGCTTTGGAGATATCCTCTTTGCGAAAACCGTTTTGCAGTTCAAGAAGCTGCTGACGTGCCGCGCTCAAGGCCGCCTCTGCCATCTCCGCTTCGTAGTCGGCTCCGTCAAGAGAGAGCCGCGCTATCAAGTCTCCCTCTTGAACTGCGTCCGCCTCGCGCACGTTAAATTCCAGTATTCGCCCTCCTGCTTGCGGAGAGAGCTGAATTTCCGTAACTTCCACAGTCCCTGAGGCCTTCACCCTATTGTCCTTTTTGCGCATGGAGCCATACGCCGTAAAGCAGATAAGAGCAATGACAACGACCAATACTACGATAATGAAGCTCTTTTTCTTAAAAAATTCCCCTGTTTTCATATATGGGCCTCCTCTGAGGGTCCGCGAAGATTTAAAAGTATGCCGTTTCTGCTCTCTGCTTAAGTCAGATCAAGAACTCAGACTTAGACAGAGCTATGTATGAGAAGCATAGCACTCCATATGGAATAATAACATAATTTTAGTTCATTTTCCCTGTTATTACGGAGTTGAAGATAGGGAGCCAGCGACTGGGATACCACTGAGGATGGCTGATATCACACAAAGGCCAATGAAGCTACAGCCAAATTACACGACAAATGGCGGAAAAAGCTGACAGTTGTACCGTAGCGGGAAGTTACAGCCAAAACCATGTTGCGACAAAAACTTAAGCTCTTGTGTTTTTGCCCTTTCTATGGTAAAAAGAAGAGAAGTGATAGCGAATGTAAGGAGGGTAGTGAAGTTTTAGTCTATCATCACAAACTATTTCAAGCATTTTTGTTAAGAATGAGACCTAACTGTAAACTTCAGTGAAAAAAGGCCATACGGACAGCCGGGTCGAATGCCGAACTAGCGATTGTGATATCGTGTTGATGAGCAAAAGCTCAAATTTTTTGTGTGGGGAAACCTCCGTGAAATTGTGTTCATAAGTTTGCTGTACTTGTGAATGGTCGACATGAGCAGTAAAAGTAATTTATTACTGTATAGGCTCAAATAAACTACCAACATTTGAATAATACATAAAACAAATTAAGTAGGGATCATTGTCAAGTGCAATCGTTCTCTCTTCCGATTTTTTGCGGAAGGGAATTGGTTGCATTTTTTATGATCTAAAACAGACGACTACACAACGGAGGCCATTTTCGGAAAGGAGCCTGAGATGGCCGATAAGATAAAGCTCTATGGTTTTAATAATCTGACAAAGACACTAAGCTTCAATATATATGATGTATGTTATGCGAAAACAGAGAGAGAAAAAAATGAGTATGTCGCTTACATCGATGAGCAGTACAACGCTGAGAGGCTTACAAAAATTCTTTGCGATGTCACCGATATGATCGGTGCGCATGTGCTGAATATTTCCAAACAGGACTACGACCCCCAAGGGGCCAGTGTAACCATCTTGATTTCTGAACTGCCAATTGCGGAGAATATTGTTGATAAATCCTGCAACTGCGGCATTGATATTCTTTCAAAACGAGAGACTGTCTGCGGACACCTCGATAAGAGCCACCTTACCGTTCACAGTTATCCCGAATACCACCCCAACCAGGAAATCTCAACCTTCAGAGTTGACATCGACGTCTCCACTTGCGGGCAGATATCGCCTCTTAACGCCCTTGACTACCTAATTGGCAGCTTTGATTCCGACATCATCACCATAGACTACCGCGTGCGTGGGTTCACACGAGAATTGGACGGCCGCAAGTGCTTCCTTGACCATCCTATCACCTCCATTCAGGACTATATTGACGATAAAACTCTCGATGTCTATGACACACAGGATATTAATGTCTATCAGTCAAATATCTTTCACACCAAGATGCTGATTAAGGAACTGGATTTGCAAAATTATCTTTTTAATAATGATGTTCATGAGTTTCGCCCGGAAAGAAGGCTTGAAATCACCAACAAGCTGCGCCGAGAGATGATAGAGATTTTCAACGGCAAGAACATCTATGAATAAACAGGAGAGCACCCCCATCTATGACGCTCTGCAAAACTATCTAAAAAACAGGATAGTCTCTTTTGACGTGCCGGGACATAAACAAGGGAAAGGACATAAAGCCCTTGTTGAGGCCTTCGGACAAAAGTGCGTCTCAATGGACTTAAATTCCAGCAAACCACTGGACAACCTTACACACCCCACAGGCGTCATCAGGGAGGCGGAGGAGCTTGCCGCTGAGGCCTTCGGCGCGAAACAGGCCTTTTTGATACTTAACGGCACTACCGCAGCAGTACAGAACATGATTTTTTCAACCTGCCGTAAAGGTGACAAAATCATCATGCCGCGCAACGTCCATAAGAGCGTTATCAACGCGATGGTCATTTGCGGTGCGGAACCTGTTTATGTAAACCCCGGGGTCAACCCCGAGTTGGGCATCAGTTTGGGAATGTCCTTAGCCGAGGTAAAACATGCTATTGAACAGAACCCCGATGCTAAAGCTGTTTTTGTCAATAACCCCACCTATTATGGCGTGTGCAGCAACCTAGCAGAGCTGGTAAGCATGGCTCACGCCGCCGGTATGTACGCTCTGGCAGATGAAGCTCACGGCACACACCTCTATTTTGGCGAAGGGCTGCCTCTCTCTGCAATGAAGGCAGGAGCGGACATGTCGGCTGTCAGTATCCACAAAACCGGAGGCTCTCTAACCCAAAGCTCCATTTTACTGTTGGGCAAAGGTGCTGACGCAGAGGGAGTGCGTCAGACAATCAATCTAACACAGAGCACCAGCGGCAGTTATCTCTTGATGGCCTCACTGGACATCGCCAGAAAAAACCTATCTCTCAACGGCAAAGAAATATTTGCCAAGGTGCTCTCCTTAGCTTCCTACGCACGACAAGAAGTCAATAAACTTGAGGGTTTCCGCGCTTTCGGCAGAGACATCATCAACGGTGATACGGTTTTTGACTTTGACGAAACCAAGCTTAGCGTACACACCAGAGCGATGGGGCTTGCCGGTATTGAAGTTTACGACATTTTGCGCGATGAGTTTGGTATTCAAATTGAGTTTGGCGACATCGGCAATATTTTAGCGATAATTTCCGTCGGAGACAGGGAACTGGAGATCGAGCGCCTTTTGGGAGCACTGTCAGAAATAAAGCGCCGCTTTTCCAAAGAACCGATGAATATGTTGGACCACGAATATATCAACCCGTTGGTGGCAATGTCACCGCAGAAAGCTTTTTATGCGGATAAACGCACCGTCGCTATTACGCAAAGCTCAGGCAAAATCAGCGCTGAGCTGGTAATGGCCTATCCTCCTGGTATTCCAATTTTGGCGCCTGGAGAACGCATTACCGAGGAAATCATCGACTATATCAGATACGCCAAGGAAAAAGGCTGCGTCATGACAGGCACACGCGACATGGATATGAATAATATTGAGATTGTGGAGGAATAATAGATGAATATGGAATTTTGGTATACGGAAGAGCACAGTGAAGACACTAGGTTTTCCATCAGAGTAGATAAGCAGCTCTACTCTGCTAAGAGCGATTTTCAGCGCATAGACGTCTTTGAGTCAAAGGAATTCGGTCGCTTTCTTACCCTTGATGGGCTGATGATGGTAACGGAAAAGGACGAATTTATCTACCACGATATGATCGTCCACATTCCTATGGCGGCGAACCCCAATATCAAGAAAGTTCTCGTAATCGGCGCCGGAGACGGCGGCACAGTGAGAGAACTCACCCGCTATGACTCCATCGAAAAAATAGATATGGTGGAAATTGACGCCATGGTCGTGGAAGCCTGCCGCAAATTTATTCCTCAGACGGCCTCAAAGCTGGACGACCCCAGAGTAACGCTCTTCTTTGAAGATGGGCTGAAGTTTGTGCGCGACAAGGTAAGCGCCTATGATTTGATTATCGTTGACAGCACAGACCCATTTGGACCGGGAGAGGGACTCTTCACCAAGGAATTTTACGGCAACTGCTACAAGGCCCTGACAGCAGAGGGTATTCTCGTCAACCAGCACGAGTGCCCCTATTACGATAGTTATGCTAAGTCGATGAAGCGCGCACATGACCGCATTGTAGAGCTGTTCCCAATTGCCAAAGTCTATCAGGCGCACATCCCCACGTATCCTTCTGGACACTGGCTCTTCGGCTTTGCCTCCAAGAAAATCGACCCAATTGCTGACTTAGATGCCGCAAGGTGGAACTCCCTCGGACTAAAGACAAAATATTACAATACCGAGCTGCATAAAGGCTGTTTCGCCATTCCCAACTATGTTATAGAACTGCTTGAGAATGATTAACAAAAACAACAGCCCTCTGGCTTTTATGGCCTGCGAGGCGGAATATTCCGCGTCAGATATCGTTCTCTTCGGAGCACCATTTGACGGCACGTCCAGTTACCGCCCAGGCTCACGCTTTGCCGGCAACGCCGTACGCACGGAATCTTTCGGTATCGAGACTTATTCGCCATATCTGAAACGCGATTTGACGGATATCTCAGTATTCGACATGGGAGATTTGGAGCTGCCATTCGGAAATGCGGCGGCTGCGCTGCAGATAATCGAGGAGGCTACAGCAGAGATCCTTTGCGACGGCAAAAAACCATTGATGGTCGGCGGTGAACACTTGGTCACTTTAGGGACAGTCAGAGCGGCAGCGAAGAAGTACCCGGACTTGCACATTCTGCACTTTGACGCACACGCTGACCTGCGCAACGACTATATGGGAGAGAAGCTCTCTCATGCCACGGTTATCAGAAGGTGTGCGGAACTACTGACAGATAAAAGTATCTTCCAGTTTGGAATCCGTTCAATGACCAAAGAAGAAGACTCCTGGGCTGAGGAGCACACAGTCCAGCGCAAATATGACACGGGCACGTTACCATCTGTCATTGAAACACTCGGAGAAAGGCCTGTATATCTAACTATTGACCTAGACGTGCTGGATCCATCTATCTTTCCAGGCACAGGCACCCCTGAGCCGGGCGGCATCTCCTTTGTGGAGCTTATCGCCGCAGTGCACAAAATGTCAAAGCTGAACATCATCGGCGGCGATGTCAACGAGCTTGCCCCCCACTATGACAGCAGCGGCATCTCCACCATCACCGCCTGCAAAGTGATCAGAGAATTAATGCTTACGATAGCGCATTAAAAAAAGCAGCAACGCCACTAAATATAACAAAATATCCAAGTCCCCAATAACTAAACAGTTAGGGGGCTTTTTTGCCTCCAAGTGACTCGACATTCACTACATCTATATCAACTAATTTGCATGTTTCTTGGCACCAGTAGTACAAATGCCCGCGCCAGAGTGCA
>CAZFWP010000076.1:0-9075 GCA_964522805.1 uncultured Synergistaceae bacterium
TTCAATATTTTCTGTACAAGAATCAAACCGGATTCTTTGTTTCCTGGCAAATCCACTTGAGTTACATCTCCGGTGACAACAGCTTTTGAGCCAAAACCAAGCCTAGTAAGGAACATCTTCATCTGCTCCGCGGTTGTGTTTTGCGCTTCGTCCAAAATTATAAAACTGTCGTTTAATGTACGTCCCCTCATGTAAGCCAAAGGGGCAAGCTCTATGACTCCTTTTTCAAAATATCGGTTAAATTTTTCCGCCGGTAAAAGGTCATAAAAAGCATCGTACAAAGGCCTCAAATACGGCTCAACCTTATCCATCAAATCACCAGGCAGATATCCAAGCCGCTCTCCGGCCTCTACAACCGGTCTGACCAGGACAATACGGCTGACCTTTGCAGATTTTAGGTATGCCACAGCCTGAGCGACAGCCAAGTATGTTTTTCCGGTCCCAGCCGGGCCTATTGCAAAGGTTATGTCGTTATCCCTAATTGCTTTAGCGTATTCCTTCTGTCCGTTGGTAAAAGGCCGTATGGGCTTCCCTCTGTTGCTTACGCAGAGGACCTCGTCATATAGGGATTTCAGGTTTACCTCTTCGCCCTCAGAAATCTGGTGCAGTCCGTAGCGAACCTCTGCACTGCTGAGCTTTTGTCCGCGTAAAGAGAGGTCTGCAAACTGCATTAGCAGATTTTCAATACGTGACACTAGGCTTTCGTCCTCGCCTTTGATCGAGAGCTTCTCCCCTCTCGCATATATCTTTACGGGAAAGGTTTGCTCCACAAGACGGAGGATCTCTTCGTGCCCCGCAAGAAGGCGAACAATAGATTCGTCCCGCTGAAGCATAGGCTTCAGCGGGGAATAGTCTTTTGTTTCTATTTCTGTATCTGGCATTTTTGCTTTATCTTCGTTCAAATTAAGCGCCGACTACTGCCTTTACTTCCGGTACTTCTTCTTTGATTGCGCCTTCGACTGTCATCCTGAGAGTCTCCTGTGCATATGCTCAGGTACCGCAAGCGCCCACCAATTCAACATATAAAGTGCCTGAAACCTCATCGAAGTTAACAAAGGAAACGTCTCCTCCGTGTGACTGCAGCACGGGCGAAATTCTTGTTTCGATAACCTGCATAATTTTCTCTTTGGTTGTCATTATGACTCCTCCTGTTATTTTAATGTGTCTGTATCTCTTTTGTTTTAGCTTTTTGCCACAGCACTTCCAGTTCATCAAGAGAAAAAGTACTCCACTCTCTTCCTGACTCTATGACAGAATTTTCAACATTGCGAAAGCGTGCGGAAAATTTATGGCATGCCTTGTGAAGCGTTATCTCAGGGTCTTCTTTTAAATGTCTCGATAAATTTACCGTGGCAAATAACAGATCACCAAGTTCTTCTGAGATGTTTTCGCTGTCACTTTTTTTTATTGCTTCTTTTAGTTCGCATAGCTCCTCCTCAACTTTGTCCAGCACCGGCTGTAAATCATTTTGGGGCCAGTCAAAGCCAACTTTCGCCGCACGTTCCTGTATACGGTACGACCTCAAAAGCGCAGGCAATCCTCTGGGAATACCTGCTATAACAGAGGAATCCTCTTTGCGTTCTTTGCGTTCGCTGACTTTAATTTGTTCCCAATTCTTTAATACCTGCTCTGATGTTTCCGCACAGACATCACCAAAAACATGCGGATGACGCCTTATTAACTTCTCTATCAGTGTGTCAAGTACACCGCCTATTTCAAACTCCCCACGTTCTTCGGCTATACAGGAAATAAACACCACCTGAAGAAGCAGATCTCCGCACTCTTCTTTCATATTGGAGATATCTTCGTTTTCAACCGCTTCAATAAGTTCATAAGCTTCTTCAACGATATACCTACGCAGAGAAAGGTATGTCTGCTCTCTGTCCCACGGACACCCTCTTGGAGCTCTGAGGCGTTTCATAATTTCTATAAGTTTTGTAAATTTTGATGCTGAAGATTGAAAATCGGACAATATTCACGCCTCCTCATGTGGCTTCTATTTTATCAGATTTGTAGAATAATGCCTCTCTATTATCTCACAAAGAGAGCTCATTCCGTCAAAACCACCAGGTCCGATTAGACCGTCAAGACGCCTCATCCATTTACCCTGCAAGACAAGTTCTCTCCAAGCGCCCTCCGTATCAGCACAAATGATAGTCTCATAACGGCTGGAAACTATTTTGGTGATATTTAACTCCGAAGCAAGGGAGCGTACATATGCCATATCCAGCAGGAACTTGAGACTCGGCGGTAATTCTCCAAATCTGTCTATCGTCTCTTTTCTGAGTTCCGTTACCTCCTGCGGGTATTGCGTTTTCAGCAGCCGACGATAAAGAGTCACGCGCAAATTCTCTTGAGGCAAATAGTCAGAGGGGATTGTCGCAGGAAAGTCTATTTGAACCTCAGCTGTCGTTCTTAATTTTCCTTTTATGCGGGCTATTTCTTCCGACAGCATGTCACAATACTTTTGATAGCCCACTTTCCCAGAATTTCCGTGCTGGGCAACACCAATCAAATCACCGCCACCGCGTATTTGCAAATCTCGCTGCGCAAGCTGGTATCCGGCGCCTAGTTCATCAAGCTCTGCAATTGCTTCCAGACGCTCGCTGGCATCCACGGAGAGATGCGCCTCAGCCGGATAAAAAAGGAAGGCATATGCTTGCTCTTCTCTTCTGCCTACTCGGCCGCGCAGCTGGTACATTTGCGCCAGCCCGAGCTCATGGGCGTCATCAACTATGAGAGTGTTTGCTTGAGGGATGTCCAAGCCACTTTCCACAATAGTCGTGCAAACTAAAATATCCAAGTCCCCAGCGGAAAACTGCATCATAGTTTTTTCAAGCGCGCCCTCAGGAGTTCTACTATGCGCTACAGCAACTTTTAATTTAGGGAAGAGTCTTTTTAGCATCGTCGCGCGTTCCTGTATATCGCCTATTCTGTTGTGCACAAAAAATATTTGCCCGCCGCGATTTTTCTCTCTTAGAACCGCGTTTTTAAGAAGCTCTTCCGACCAAGGACGAACAACAGTTATTACAGGAAGACGGCGCTGCGGCGGCGTCTGCAATATCGACATGTCACGCAAGCCACTGATTGACATCGACAGGGAACGAGGAATGGGCGTTGCTGAAAGCATCAGTACATCAACATCAGGAGCCATTTTTTTCAGGTGCTCCTTGTGCATGACTCCAAAACGATGCTCCTCATCGATAATCATTAATCCAAGGTCTTTAAAGATGATATCCGAACTTATTAGTCTGTGCGTACCGATAATAATATCCACTTTGCCATCTTTCAGATCTTGTACTATTTTTTTTTGTAATGAAATTGAGATAAATCTTGAAACGACTTCAACTCTAACAGGAGTATTGGCAAAACGCAGGGAAAATGTCTCATAGTGCTGCTGAGCCAATAGTGTCGTTGGAGCCATAATCGCCACTTGTTTGCCATTAAAGACAGCCAAAGCAGCAGCACGTAGGGCAACTTCTGTTTTTCCGAAACCGACGTCACCAACAATCAATCTATCCATCGGCACAGGGCGCGCCATGTCTAAGGTGACATCTTCTATCGCCCTAAGCTGGTCTGCGGTTTCAGTATAGACAAAGCTGCCCTCAATTTCTTTCATCATTTCTCTGCCGGGAGCAAAAGCATACCCTTGAGTAAGTTCACGCGCTGCGTAAATTTCCACCAGTTCACGCGCCGCCTTTTCCGCAAGTTCCCTAGCCTTCGCAGCAGATTTTTTCCAATGTGAACTTTTTAAACTGTCAGCAATAGGCTCTTGTCCGGGTATTGGCGCCCAAGACGAAATTTTCCAAAATTGCATCACAGGAATCATTAGCCGCCGGTCCTCAGCAAATTGCAGGACTAGATATTCCTGCTCACCTTCCAGTGTCGATACGGTTTGTGGCCCTAAATAGAGGGCCACTCCGTAGTCATCGTGGACAACCCACTGTCCGGGAATCAAACCGGCCCCCCAATCGCTGGGAGCATGATTCTCTAATCTGCGCCGGGAAACAGATATCCCAGCAAGCTCTAAATCTGTAACAATAGCTTTTTTTGCACAGCTATCAATAAATCCTTCTGATAGCGTACCGCGACAAAATTTAAAGGAGTTAACATCTGCCCAATCTAAATTACGTTGTGACTCTGAGTAAACGGATATCTCGTATCCATCGCTTACAAGAGCCGCACAATAGAGTTCCAACTCTTTTAATTTACCTCTGAACATGGGAAACTGACGTATGGGCATTCGGTAGACTGTGTTATGTACATCAGGCATTATCCGCAAGCGATAAAAGCGCCCCAGACTTTTGCAAAGATCTTCCCATTTCTGCCATGGGACGGCGTTTTGAACAGAACGATCCAGATTGTTCCATAACCACGTTGAGTTTTCCGCCGTAGTATCAAGGCCTTTAGGATCAAAAAATAACACGCTCATATTGTCTGGAAAGTAATTTTCTAATGAAGTCTCTGACTGGGAACGCAAGCTCTGTATTGAGCAGCTCTGCAGCGTTCTTAGGCTTTTTTGCGTCTCCGGCAGGAAAAATCTAATACTGTCAGCTGTGTCGTCGAAAAACTCTATTCTTAACGGAAAACTATCTGACGGGCTAAAGAGGTCAACGATACTGCCCCTGGAAACATACTGCCCGGGAGACCAAACAATATCATTACGAACATACCCACTGCGGGCTAGCCAGCCAATAAGAGCGTCACGTCCGATTTCTTCCCCGTTTGCAAAGCGAAACCAATCGCCGGAAAGAGAAAAAGGTGCTAATAACGATGCCGGTGTCGCAGCGAGAACACCGCCACTGCGTTTAAATTTTTCAAGGACTCCACCCCTTGCCACACGCAAAGCCTGCAATTTAGCATCATCATCACTAAGAGAAACTTCCGGTAAGAGCAAAATCTGAGAAAAGAGCCCCATCATCTCCCCATCAGCAACAAAATCTCTTGTTTGACGCTGGTCTGGGAGCAAAACCAGCAACGGACCAATTTGGTCACGGCACGACCAAGGACGCATCGCACCCTTTGATGCGAGGTGAACGGATTTATTTCTATACCATAAATCTTTGTCAAGTGAAAAAAGAGCGCTAACATAGGCCTGTTCTTGTTTATTCATCAGCTGTTACTTCCATCCATACTATTCATCTATTGCTTATATTAAAAGGCGTGACAATGTCACGCCTTGTTTTCGTCTTCAATTTTCAGACCATTAATCTTGCTCATGGCCTTTTGAATATCATATTTTAGCCAAAGGGAAAGTGCCTCCCAAGCAATATCTTCAAGTTTACCCCACTGAGAACGCTGCGTTTGCGGTATTCTGCCCAATACCCAATCTGCCATATCTGGACGAACCCCGGGTGGAGCGCCGACACCTATTCTTAGACGAGGAACATCCAGAGTCTGCAAAGCACCTAAGATAGACATCATACCCTTTTGCCCTCCGGCAGAGCCTGACTCTCTCATGCGGACCCGCCCAAACGGAAGAGCAGCATCGTCGAAAACGACCAGTACATCTGCGGGATCAAGGTTCTGATAGCGTACAGCTTCAATAACTGCAGCACCGCTCAGATTCATAAATGTGTATGGCTTAAGTAGTGATATTTTAATGGAACCATCAAACATTACTGGTCCCCAAAAGGCACCTTTAAATTTCATCTGCGGTTCGGCAAGAGAAAGGCGGCTCACAAAAGAATCGACTATGAGCCACCCTGCATTATGTCTTGTCCACGCATATTCAGTTCCGGGATTTCCCAGACCGACAATTAGTTTCATCTTTTCTCGCGAGCGTTATTCCTGATTATTCTTCTTCCTTTGTTGCTTTGCCCTTCGCAACGACTTCAACTTCGCGCTCCGTCTCTTCTGTTAGCTCATCATCAGAGGATGACTTCGGCTGAAGGACGTGTACAACAAGTGTTTCTGAATCGGTAATGAGTTCAGCTCCGTCAGGAAGAGGGAGGTCTTTTACAAATATTTCCGCACCGATTTCAAGGTTGGTGATATCAAGGTTAATCTGATCGGGAATATCTTTAGGCTGAATAGAAACATGGAGCAGTCTGGTCCCTATATTTAAAACTCCTCCGTCTTTGATTCCCTTGCAAGCTTCTTTGTTCTCAATATGAATAGGAATTTCAACTTTGATCATATGCCCGGTAAGAACCTGATAGAAGTCGATGTGACGGATATTCTGCGTAAGCGGATGGCGCTGGACGTCTCTAATAAGGGCAGAAACAACAGTGCCGTCAGACATATGGAGCTCGACTAGAGTGGTCTCTTTGTGTGAGCTGTTAGCAAGCGCTGTTATTGATTTAGCGGTCACTGTTCCAGGAAGTCCAAGCTTGTGCTCCGGTCCGTAAAGAATAACGGGAATCATGTTCTTGGAACGAATTTTTCTGCATACGCCTGTTCCTGTTGTTTCGCGTTTTGTAAAATCTACCTTGACCTGTTCATTTCTTGATGCCATATGAAGTTTCCTCCTCAGATATTGTTTGCTTTTTAATTATATACGCTTTATGCGGTTAACCTGCATCCCCCGCAAGAAAACTAAAAAATATCACCGAAACAGAATGCTGACGGAATGTTCAGAATGTATTCTTCTAAGAGCTTCTGCAAATAACGGAGCAATGGGGAGAACCTTAACTTTTTCAAACTTTTTCTCTTCCGCTAGAGGAATTGTATCGGTAAGGACTACTTCCTTTATGCAGGAACTCTTTAGGCGATCAATCGCAGGACCGGAAAGTACCCCGTGAGTAGCACAGGCGTAGACCTCCTTAGCCCCTCTCTCCATCAAGGCTTCCGCCGCTTTTACCATGGTCCCGGCCGTATCGATAATATCATCAACCAAAATGGCTGTTTTGCCTTCAACGTTACCAATAATCTCCATAACCTCGCAAGTATTGGCAACTTCGTGGGAGCGTCTCTTGTCAACAATGGCCAAATCAGCGTTACCAATCTGCTCTGCGAATTTCCTAGCTCGCACAACGCCGCCGATATCAGGCGAAACTACGGAAACAAGACCAGCTTCAGCTTCTTTTTGAAGTACTCTCTTAAAATAAGATGCAAGCAGAGGACCTCCTGTTAAGTGGTCAACAGGAATATCAAAGAAGCCCTGTATCTGTCCAGCATGAAGATCCGCTGAAATAACCCTGTCAGCCCCGGCTTTTTCAAGCAGATTAGCCACAAGCTTTGCCGTTATCGGCTCTCTTGAGCGTGTTTTTCTATCCTGTCTCGCATAGCCAAAGTAAGGCATCACAAGGTTAACTCTGTAAGCTGAAGCTCTTTTCAAGGCATCAACAATAATCAGCAGCTCAATAAGATGTTCGTTCGCAGGTTCGCATGTGGGCTGCACAACATAGACATCTGCACCACGCACGCTCTCCTCGATAGAAACGCCAATTTCACCGTCAGAAAATCTAAATAACTTTGACGCCGAAAGAGGGACACCGAGGTTTACGCACACATTTTCAGCGAACTGCTTGTGGGCGCTGCCCGAAAATATTTTTACCTCTCTCAAACCTGCCGACATGTTACTTTCCTCCCTTAATTTTGTTCCTGCGGGCATGCCAATTATCAATAATGACTTGTCTGGCTCTTCCAACTCCAAGCCCACCATCAGGAATGTCATTCGTTATTGTTGAACCGGCCGCTGTCATCGCGTTATCCCCCAAAGTAACTGGTGCGACAAGCATGGTGTCGCTGCCGATAAAACAATTATCACCAATTATTGTTTTATGTTTATCTTTGCCGTCATAGTTGCATGTTATCGTGCCCGCACCAACATTTGTTTTTTTACCGATACTGGCATCCCCAATATAAGATAGGTGGGGAACCTTAGATCCAGAATCAACCGTGCTTTTCTTTATTTCAACAAAACGCCCAACATGGACATCATCCATTAAAACTACGTTTTCCCGCATGAATACAAAGGGACCAACAGATGAACCGGCGCCAACAGTAGAGTTATTTACTCTAACATATCCGGCAATAGTGACAGAATCGGCCAAGACGGCATTATTAAGCACGGTAAAGCTGCCTACCCTGCAATCACCGCCAACACGTGTGCTCCCCCACATCTGTACATTTGGTTCCAACATTGTATCCTCACCAATGGTTACTCTCGGCCCGATCCAAGTGGAGCAAGGATCCATACATCTCACACCGCGAAGCATCCAACTATTTAAAATTCTGTTTCTCATGATAACAGAAGCGTCTGCTAACTGTACAGGGTCATTCACCCCTAAAAATTCATTACTATTTTCAATTTTTACCGCTGACACTTTTTCGTTGTTGGCAGCGATAAGAGAGAAGGCATCAGGAAGATAGTATTCATGCTGAGCATTGTCACAAGATATTTTATCGATAACAGATAAAAGTGCCTTTGTATCGAAAATATACATACCACTGTTTACCTCATGCGACATGAGCTCCATATCGTTTGCATCCTTATGTTCAACGATACGGACTGACGCTCCATCTCTAATTACTCGTCCATAGCCAGTAGGGTCTGGCAAATCGAAACTGAGTAAAGTACATTTGTTGCCCGAATCCAAATGATGTTCTGCAAAAAATTTCAGCGTTTGTGCTGTTATAAGAGGAGTATCGCCGGCAAGCACCATAACATTCTGATATTCTCTCCACCATGACATCGCCAATTTAGCTGCGTGTCCCGTACCTAACTGCTCTCTCTGCCATAAAACTTTGACACTGGGGAAACTGCCATCAAGCCAGCTTTGCACTTTTTCTCCCTCAAAACCGACCATAACGGAGATATTTGTGATACCGGCATCGATTGAAGCAGAGAGTGGATAATATAAAAGAGGTTCCTCAAGAATTGTTTGAAGCACCTTGGGTGTTTTGCTCCGCATTCTGGTGCCCTTGCCAGCGGCAAGTACGAGTAGGCAGAACTGCTTATCCTTACGCTCCATACTGCCATCCCTCCAGATAAATGTTATGTATACAAACAAAAAGAAACAGAGGAGGCCAATATAACCTTCTCTTTAGAAAGCTATGGCTGGGGTGGATGGATTCGAACCATCGATCGCGGATCCAAAGTCCACTGCCTTGCCGCTTGGCTACACCCCA
>CAZFWP010000077.1:0-9031 GCA_964522805.1 uncultured Synergistaceae bacterium
TACACAGGCGAAGACACTCTTTCCCTACACGACGCTCTTCCGATCTGTTTTTATTGCCGGAGATTGTGTCCCATATTTTCCCGGTTTTCATATCTTTGATACGAACGCCGGTGATTGTCCCGATTGTGTTGACTACCGCGGAGATAAATCTGTCAGGATTCATATTTGATTCCATTTTTTCATCGGAGCCGACAAAATCATACTTGGCGATGCCTTTGTATTCTACGGTAAAAGAGTCCTTAGCAGCCATGATTTTGCCCTTTGTCGCTTCTTTCTCAAACATACGTCCGTCAGCGAGGCTGATAAGTATCTTTATCTTGGCGTCAGAGGCAGAGAGAACCTCGCTGTTATCCTGAACAAGCAGTGTATAGGGAGCTGTGCCTTTTACCGTAAATGACACTGTTCCATTGGTTTTGTTGGCGATGTTGCTGTCTTTATCGATAACAGTGATTATCGGCAGCTTGTTGTCAGCAACGGTGTCCCAATCAGCTTTTTTGCTGCCTGCGGCCGCGCTGATTTTTATACCCTTAACTGTCGCTTCTTTAAAACTGAGGTCTAAATCAAACTGGAAATCGTTTTTGCCGTCCGAACCTACCTTTTCCCCTGCACCGGCGAAGTCATGCTCGCTCTTACCGCGGCTTTCAAATTTGCTGATACCGTCTGTGGCGGCTGTTTCGGTCTTTGGGGTTTGATCTGATGGAGCGGTGGTTGAGGGTGCGGGCTGTGCGAGGGCCTTAACTGTTGTCTTTCCGGTGACAACCTTATTGTCGATCATCGTAACGCTGACAACAAAGGTTGAATCCTTAGAAATTGCTGCTGCGGCGTCATTAATCACCAAGGTAAAGTCTGCAGCAAGCAGAACCGGGGTAACCGCCATTCTTGATCCTGTGTTGACTACTGCACCGGAAGAACTCTTTACGAGAAGAAGTTCATCTGACCCTGAAGAGGTCGTGCTCCATACTTTTCCTGTTGTTTCGTTCTTAAGGGATATTTCCTTGATAGCCTGGGCGCCGCTTACTGAAAGGGTAAAAGTAGCGTCAACCTTGCCGTCTGCAGTTCTTGTCTTGCCGGAGCCAAGGAGATCCTGCTTAGTGTCAGCTTCAAAAGTCAGCCCGTCAACCGTAAGTGTAAGAGATGCTGCCATTGCCGCTGACGCGCTAAAAATTATCAGCACGACAATGAGCATTACCGGTAAAAATTTTTTCATGTTGATTCCCTCCAAAAAAGAATATTTATTGGTATATAGTTTACCTCACAATTATATTTATGTACGGTATTATTTACGTAGATAGTATAATATAAGTACAAGTAAAATTTAGGAGGTGTTCTTCTGTCTATCTCAAAAATTATCCGCTCGTTATGGGGAAATAAAAGCGAAAGTTTCTTGGCCGATGAGTGCGTAGAAATTTCGGCTAATATTGACGACATGACTCCCCAGGATATATCCGTAATGATGAATGTTCTTCTGCGTGCTGACGCTCTTGATGTTTGGTTTGAAAACATCCAGATGAAAAAAAACCGTCCCGCATTTAAACTTTGTGCGCTTGCTACGTCTGAAAACAGTGAGCAGCTTGCAAAGCTAATATTAAAACACACCACTACACTTGGGGTGCGCATGAATCATGTTGAGCGGCGGACGCTGCAAAGAAAAATTGACACAGTGGATACATCTTTGGGAAAAGCTCGCCTCAAAAGAGCCTTTGGTGTCGATATTGAGAAACAGTCATGGGAATTTGATGATATCCTTAGAATTGCAGAGGAGCGCGGCATGTCTATTGCTGAGGTGCGTATTGCTCTTGCGCGTGAAGAAGCTACGTTTAAAGACGAAAATCAATAAAGATTATCGCTCCTAATAGGAGTGCCTGGCCGGAGGTGCGTTAATGACGATAAGACTTGACGGCAAAGAGCCGTCGTCTAAGATATTGGAATGGGTGGCTGAATCTGTACGTAGCATACGAGAGAGGCATGGCTGGACTCCGACAATGGTTACAGTACAGGTCGGAGAAAATCCCGCTTCGGAACGCTACTTGAGAAGCCAGAGAAGAGCCTGCAATGAAGCGGGAATAGTATACCGTCTTGAAAGATTTCCTGCGGATATTACCAAAGAAGCTTTTTTGAGAAGTCTCACTGCCATAGATAGAGATGAAAATGTTGACGGCATTATTTTACAAACCCCATTTCCTCAAGGGTGGAACCCCGACGAAATTTTAAGCGCTATTCCTGCGTCAAAAGATGTGGAGGGGGTGCACCCGGAGAATCTTGGCAGGCTATACCTTGGAGAGAAGAAAATTCCTTTTCCCTGCACAGCTTGGGCCGCTATTTCGCTTCTTGAATGGTATGGCAGAAGCTCTTTTGAATGGAAGAACTGTGCCATTGTCGGACGCAGTGCCAATGTCGGGCGCGCGGCCGCCCTCCTTTTGATGCACAGGCAGGGGACGATTACCGTATGTCATACGCGAACCTCCACCGAACAACTCAAAGAAATACTTAAAAACTCTGATGTGGCAATTGTGGCTGTAGGCCAGGCCGGCATCATTAAACCCGATTACTTGCCTCCTCACGCTTGGGTAATTGACATTGGCACAAACATTACCGAAGACGGGCGTCTTGTCGGCGACGTCGATCCGGAAGCCGACGGCGTTATCGCAGCCCTCAGCCCTGTGCCCGGAGGCATTGGCCCCATAACAGTGTCGCTGCTGCTTGCTAACCTCATACTTTGCGCCACTAAGAGGCGCTTAGGCGCAACATTGGCACTCAATGTCCGCAAGCTTAAGGAGGGGAAAATGTGAGGATTTTCCGTCACTACAAGGGGGGGCTCTACGAATATATTTGCGAAGCCCGTCACTCAGAAACAGAGGAAGAAATGGTTGTTTACCGTCCTCTCTATAATGACAGCGGCGTTTGGGTTCGGCCTAAAAATATGTTTTTTGAAAATGTGAACACAGACGGTGAAGAAAAACCTCGTTTTAGCGAGGTCGAAGTGGAGGAGTAATTGGGAATGCCGGACGAAAAAAATGAGAAATGGCTGGCGGAACAGATAAAAAAGAAAGACGTAGCCATCTTTAGCGGTGCGGGACTAAGCACGGAATCAGGATTGCTGGATTTCCGTTCAAAAGACGGTATTTGGGCTCACGCCGACCCGGCAGAGCTGGCGTCAGTTGGGGTGCTGGAACGCCGTTATGACGACTTTTTGGCGTTCTACAAAGCCCGTCTCTACGTGCCTGACAGCGTGCAGCCCAATATTGGACACAAACTGGTAGCCGAATGGGAATCGCATGGATATATTAAGGGAATTATCACCCAAAACGTTGACCGTCTGCACCAGAAGGCCGGAACGGAAAACGTGGCGGAGCTTCACGGAAGCCTCGAGCCGATAAAATGTCACAGCTGCGGTCGTATAGGTGCCAAAGAAGACTTTCTTGAAGGGCGCCCCTGCTCTTATTGCGGCGGCAGGCTGCGTCCAAGTGTGGTTCTTTTTGGGGAGATGCTGCCGGAAGAGCCATTGGCTCTTGCCGACACCTGGACAAGAGAGTGCAAAACATTCATTGTTCTTGGCTCTTCATTAGTGGTCTCTCCCGCTAACTACTTCCCCAGACAGGCGAAAAACAACGGTGCAAAACTTGTTATCATCAATAGGGACGAGACACCTCTGGACTATATGGCTGACTTGGTCGTTCACGAAAGTATCGGCGCCTATCTTACAAAAGTGGCTTGCTATATGGATTAAATTAAACGGCTCTTTATTAACTCGTTGTACGGAGTCGACGTGTATAATCAGTAAAACTAACGGACATAAGAGAATGTTAGGAGCCAAACAAAATCCTTTGCCATAAATCATTTGAGCCTTAAAGGTATTGGATTATGATTTTTTTAATTTCGCAAGCAATGCTAAGGCTGGCAACTAAAAAGATAGAGACTCCCCGCTGAGCCTCTATCTTTTTTAATGTCATCGCCGCTTGTTAATTTTTAAAACTTAGTGCAATCTCCAGCGATACAAGCGAAGGAAAGGAATGTGCAGCAAAGACAAAAGGTCTCTCAATAGCAATTCCCCAACCCTGTATTTTCAGAACGTCTTTGTTTAATACAGAACATTTCCGTTAGAAGCTTTTTATTTCAAGCTCCGCCTTGAGCGGTCGTGCAAACAGTTCTCTTAATATTTTATCGGGAGATTCGTTTTCATAGAGAATTCTGTACACGCCTTCCGCAAGCGGCATCTCAACGTTAAACTTTTTGCTGTTTTGCACGATAGCTTTCACAGTATATGCCCCTTCGGCGACTTGTCCCAGGGCCAGTGCTGCTTCGTCCAGAGTCTTTCCCTCGCCGACTGCAAGTCCAAGCCGGAAATTGCGTGAATGCATACTGTAACAGGTGACCATCAAATCGCCTACTCCTGCCAGCCCGGAAAGTGTCATTGGCGAGGCTCCCATGCGGTGCCCGAACCTCATAATCTCCGCAAGTCCGCGGCAAGCTATGGCAGCCAAAGCGTTATCACCCAGCTTCATTGCCTTGGAAATTCCCGCAGCTACTGCGTAAATGTTTTTGGTCGCTCCGCCAACTTCAAGCCCGATGACATCGTCGGAGGTGTAAACTCTGAAGTTGTTGCCTGTAAGCAGCTTCTGCCAGTCTTCAGCCTCTCCTTTAATTTCAGAGGCTACAGCCACGGCAGTGGGGCAGCCTGTCAAAACCTCTTCCGCATGGCTGGGTCCTGAAAGTGCTGAATAGGCATATCCGGGGCACAGCTCTTCATGTATCTTGTGCAGCAGGTCTCCTGTTGTTATCTCAATTCCCTTAGCTAAATTAAGCATGTGTCCCGACCTATGTCCGCTGTTTTTGATCTTCTCACAGACGTCCCGTACAAATTGTGTAGGTATGGCCATAATCATTCTGTCAGAAAAAAGCAGCGCTTCTTCAATATCGAGAGTGCACTTTATTTTTTTGTCTAAGATGGTATCCTGAAAGCAAAAAGTATTTTTGCCGCAGTTGTTAATGGAGTTTGACTGTTCTTCGTCTATTGTCCACATAAGGACATTATGTCCTAAATCTGCAAGATGTGATGCCATGGCAGTTCCGAAACTGCCGGCGCCAAGTAGGGTAACGTTCATAGAGGCAGACCTCCGTTCAATTTTGTGTAAAAAAGCACCGCTACATTATAGCTTTTAGGAGTGTATAATACCAATGTTGTTTCTGTAATTGAAGGAGGTTTTTTTGTTGATTCGCCAAATAGCACTTTCTGCGGCAATCGCAGCTCTGTATGCCGCGCTCACAATAGCTGTCGCCCCAATATCTTATGGTCCTGTCCAATTTCGCATCGCCGAAGCAATGACACTTTTGCCTTTCATGCTGCCGGAAGCGATTCCCGGACTTTTTATCGGTTGTCTTATCGCCAATTTATTCAGCGGTTTTGGGCTTATTGACGTTGTTTTCGGCAGTGCTGCAACACTTATCGCCGGCTGGATTACCTATAAAATGCCCAATCTCTGGCTGGCAGCCGTGCCGCCGGTCTTGCTTAATGCTCTGATTGTCGGCGGATACCTAGCCTTTATCACCGAAACACCCATGGTCATAACGATGCTCTATATCGGCGGCAGTGAGGCCATTATCTGTTTTGCTTTAGGAATTCCGCTCTGCAAACTGTTAAAAAGTTCCAAAGTTTTTGATGCTGTGTTCATGGGGAAAAAAGAAAAAAGCCCAGGGGTGTGGGTCAAGAAGTAGCTGTAAGTAGTTTAAAATGTTAAAAGACTCCCCATGCGGAGAGAACTATTTCTCTGACATAAGGGAGTATTTTTTGTTTTCATGTGATTGCTCATGCTACTTTTTATTAACAGTTCTCACGCCGAAGATTATCAGAGCAAAACCCACGGAGATGTTCAAAAACTTAATTGCGGCTGGCGGCAGGAAACTGCTCGCCAATGTTCCGGCAACGCCTACAAGACTCATGCACACCAGAGTGGAAAACACTGCACCGAACCCATAAGTGTAGACATCTGCTTTGCTCATGGTGCCGTCCGTAAGTTTTGCTGAAAAAATACCGGCCCAGAAGATTATTGTCAAAGGGCTTGAAATAGCAAGAACAAAACAATAAATGAAGGCACTGTCGGCGCTCTGCACTGCCGAGGCTTCAAAGCCTGGGATAATGTTGATGCCAAAGGCTCCTAATATGGCAGCCGCCCCGAACAGCCAGAGAACAAGCGCACCGAAGTATTTAAAAAAAGCTCGGCTTTGCCTGCTCTTCTCCAACAGTGTGCCTACACCCCAGATTGCGGCCAATACGCAGATAAGGTCGGCGATAGTCACTCCCATTACTGCAGCTTCGGCTGAAACGATGCCGAAAGACGCCGCAGTCTGGAAAATAAAGACGCTTACCGGCCCAACCGCCGCCTGCAATATCAGCCCAAACCTAAATCCCTTCCAGAATATCATCAGCGTGGATCTCACTCCCGCAACATAATTATCTGCATTTAAAATTATAACAAAAAAGTCTGCTTAAGAGACAAAAACACAGGGAAGTACAGCTTGGCTTCCCTGTGTTTTTTGCATCTTTGGCGGTTATTTATTAACCTCCGCTGATGTTATGTATTACTTGAACGTTGGCTCCGTCGGGAATTTTGTAAATGGGATATTCTCTCTTATCCACCACAGAATCGTTGACCCACACCGCAATCATCTTAAACGTGTAGTTCTCACGCCGAAGCAGTTTCTCCACTGTGAGCCCCTCTTCCCAGAGAGATTCCGTTCCGTTGACTATTATCATTATCTTTCGGGCCTAAAATTCATCTTCCGGCTTCAAATGTTTCTGCAGAAGCTCTACAACATCTGGATAGTCAAGCCCGAGTCGCTTTACCGTCTCAAGCGTAGGAATACCGTTTTTGTTCCAGCCGCGGCGTTTGTAGACTGCCATCTTCAATTCCTGCCACTGCCCGCGGCGGTATTTCTGAAGAAGAGCGATCTTTTCTTTGACTGAAAGCCCTTCGATGTCAACGCCAAATTCTTTAAGCCTGCCGTCAAAGTAGTCTGGACGCTCGTTCCATTCGTCCTCCCACACAGGACCAAGCCCGCGATCGGGAGCGTGATGATATTCCGATGTTCCCTTGCCCATGCGCAAATTGAATATGCGCTCGAAATTATAGACCTTCTCCGACTGGAGAATCAAACCTTCGCGGTCGAGTGGCTTTCCGGTGATAGCTGTGTAGATGTCAAGATAGTTCTGCAGGTGTTCCGGTATCTTGGCAGCTTCAATACCTTTGTGGCGCAGTCCATTATCCTCCGGTTCAATGTCGTTCCACGGCAGCTTGCAAAGTCCCTGGAGCGAGAACCAAAGACGGAAATTGGGGAAGTAGAAGAGGGCTTCTGCCTTGTCTTCGTATGTAGGCAGCTGTTTATTTACCATGTCCATGAAGATCAGCCAAGCTTCGTCATGCTGGGGTCCTTTCAGCGTAAGGAAGTAGCCTCCCCACTGAGCGATAGATTCCTGGCAGCGGTATTCCGATGCCTCCAGCCCCATGCACTCCATGCCTATTTTCTTCATTACTTCCATATCAGCGCCATAATTCTTCGCAAAGTATTCCCTTGCTTCGGCGATACCTTTGCCGCAAGCAACGGCGAAATCATCTGTGCCGTGTGCTATGCGGTGAATTAGCTCCATAATATCCTTCTTATTGCCGAAGTTAAGTTCCAGACCTTTGGTGTTCTCTTTGCTGATCAGTCCGAGTTCATAGCACTCACAGATAAAAGCGATGCCTGTCCCGAGAGAAATGGTATCAAGTCCGTAATGGTCAGCGTAGAAGTTGGCTTCGATTGTCCAAAGAGGGTCGAAAACGCCCACATTGGAGCCAAGCCCGGCGGCCGTTTCATATTCAGGACCGTCAACAACGACTTCTTTGCCTTTCCACGGGCCGGTCTGAAGCGGGAAATGGTCAACTGCCTTGGCGCAAGCCAAAGAACAGCCGTACCAGCAGCCGTCAGCCATTCCCTGTGTGAAAAGCTTGGTGTAGGAAGTGGAGCTTACCTTGTCAATGTCCTTATGGCGTCCGTACTTGTAGTTATTAACAGGCAGCAAGGTATAGTCGTCCATGACTTCCATAAGGTGCGCTGTGCCGACAGCACGCATTTTACACTGCTTATCGTCGTTGTCGTGTATGCGCTTGTGAAGGCTGACTCCGGCTTTCTGTATGGTGGCGAAATCTGCTGGGTCATTCTCAAGTCCGCTGAATTTTGTGCGCTTCACAACAATAGCAACGATATTCTTGTTGTAAAGAACCGTACCTCCGCCGCCGCGCCCGGCCTGCTTCAGACGCACCGCTTTGCGGCGCACATCATAGAAGCTGAAATTCATTCCCGCCCAATAACTTGTTCTGGCGGCGATGCCTGAAGAAACAACAGAAATGGTGTTTCTGTCGTTCTCATCTTTGGCAAAATATTCGTGCAGCTCTTCGGAAACATAGTAGGCGTTAATATCTTCGAGTGTGGACTCGAAAATCTGCACCTTGTTATTGTCTCCGTCGATAAAGACTACTACAGGTCTGTCGGCCTTACCCTGAATTTCCAGCGCATCAAAGCCGGAGAACTTCAAAAACGGGGCGAAATAGCCGCCGGCGTTGCTGTTATATGTTTGCTTTGTAGCCGGAGAGAGAAATACCGCATAGCATTTTCCTGTTCCGGGATACTGGGTGATGCCGCAGAAAGGACCGCCGGCGATGACCATTTCATTCTCTGGGTCGTCCCATTTAGTCGTCTCTTTGACTCCGTTCCATAGCAGGCGCAGCCCAAATCCGCGTCCCCCCGTAAACTTATCGATCATATCTTCGGATACAGGGCGTTTTTCAAAAGAGTAGTTGCCGTCTTTATTACCCAGTCCGACGTAGAGAGTTTCCTTTGAATAGCCGCGATGAATTTTCGCCGGTTCAAACGCCCACTCTGTCAAAAGCTTCATTGGTTTCATTTCCATTTGTGTTCACTCCTCACTACTTTGCTTCTACAAGCTGAAGCGCGCCCGTGGGGCACTTCCTTGCGCAAGCACCGCAAGCGATGCACT
>CAZFWP010000078.1:0-8738 GCA_964522805.1 uncultured Synergistaceae bacterium
GCGGCGCCAGTCAGGCTGCCAAAGGAGAGGTCGTAGGCAGCGTAGGCGAGCATGGCAACCACTACCGGCCTTAGACCTTTGAGCATGCTTGCTACACGAGGATTGGCTTTGACGATGTTGACGAAACGCATTAAGAAGATCAAGGCAATAATACTAGGGGCTACATTAGCGAGCATGGCAAGTAAGCTGCCTGCCGGGCCGGAGACGACGTAGCCGGTGGCGGCGGAGATTTTGGTGGCGATTGGGCCGGGCAGGGCGTTGCCGATGGCGAGAAGGTCCATAAACTGCTGCGGGTCCATCCAGTGGTAGACTTCGACAATTTCTTTTTTGAAGAGCGGCACCATGGAAGGGCCGCCGCCGTAGCCGACGCAGCCGACCTTGGCGAAGGAGATAACCAGATCTGCGATATTCACTGTCATATCCTCCTTACAGCTTCAAAGCTATGCCCACAGCGGCTCCCAAGATGACTATGAGTGCCGGGTGCAGAGGTGTAAAGACCATCAAAGCGAGTGCGGCGATAAATATGCACCAGGTCTTTTTTTCTTTGAGCGCGCTGGGAGCCATGTCATATGAGGCGTAGGCCAGCATTGCCACCACCACCGGCCTTAAACCTTTGAGCATGCTGACTATCAGGGGGTTGTCTTTCACAAGCATCACCGCGCTCAAAAGCAGCAGCATCAAGAGTGCGGAGGGCAGAGCAATACCAAGTACCGCAGCTAGCGCTCCGCACCAGCCTCCTTTGTAGTAGCCGACGACCGCTGACATTTTGGTGATTACCGGTCCGGGAAGAGCGTTGGCTATTGCCAGAGCGTCCATAAAATCTTCAAGTTCCATCCACTTTTTGCGTTCTACAACTTCCGCTTTGAGCAGCGGTATCATCGAGGGGCCGCCGCCGTAAGCGACGGAGCCGGTTTTGCAAAAAGATATAAAAATCGCCGCGAAATTTTGCATCGTTATTCTCCTCCAAAATAGCATTTGTCCCGCAGCGCTGCCGATAGCGTCAAAAAACTTTATTCCCTACATGGGCGCGCCTTTTTTTAAAATAGCATATATAAGGGATTTTATAAAGTCACTAAGAAAGTCATTGTATTTGACATATTTCTAAATTTAGGGTAATCTTCCCAGATTAAATAAACTTATGAAAAATAATAAATTTATAACAGCTAGATTTCATGTGAACCTTTGTTTTTTTTGTAAACTTATGGGGATTTATTTTTTTATTAAAATAAAAGGAGTGATTCACATGCAAAATACCAGGTATTTTGTGAAGTTGGTTTTGGTAATGCTGATTGTTTCTTTAGCTGCTTTCGGCGTTACCGCTGCTGGGGAAGCGGCTGCCGCATTTCATATCGGCATTATGACAGGCACTGTCTCTCAGAGCGAAGATGAGCTGAGGGGCGCGGAGCAGGCGGTGAAAAAGTTCGGCGATGTCACGAACGGCGGCATGATTAAACATGTGACATATCCCGATAATTTTATGTCCGAGATGGAGACGACAATCGGTCAGATAGTAGGGTTCGCCGATGACCCGCTGATGAAGGTCATTATTGTCAATCAGGCTATTCCCGGAACTACAGAGGGTTTCAGAAGGGTCAAAGAAAAGCGTCCCGATATTATCTGCCTTGCGGGAGAGCCTCAGGAAGACCCCAATGTTATTTCCAGCGTAGCGGATATGTCCGTCATTGAAGACTTTATCAGCAGGGGGTATCTTATTGTTCACACAGCGAAAAAGATGGGCGCCAAGAAGTTTGTGCACATTTCCTTTCCGCGCCACATGAGCTATGAGAGCATCTCCCGCCGTGCTGCTATCATGCAGCAGGCCTGCAAAGACTTGGGAATGAAGTATATTTTTGAGACGGCTCCCGACCCCACGAGTGACGTAGGTGTGGCGGGCGCGCAGCAGTTTATGTTGGAAAAAGTCCCCGCCTGGGTTAAAAAGTACGGCAAGGACACCGCCTTTTTCACCACCAATTCCTCTTTGCACGAGCCGCTTTTGCGCCAGCTTGCCAAATTCGGCGGCTACTATGTGGAAGCCACCAGCGCGTCTCCGATAGTGGGATACCCCGGAGCTTTTAACATTGACCTTTCCAAAGAAGCGGGTGACTGGCCGGCGATTTTGAAGAAGGTGGAAAAAGCGGTTATCAAAGCGGGCGGAGCAGGCAGAATGGGAACATGGGCATACTCGCACGGTTATGCCAACACTTTGGCTTTAGTCTATCTCGGCAAAGACATTGTGGAGAATAAAGCGAAACTGAATAATAAAAAAGACTTGCTGAAAAGCTATGCCGCCTCAACCCCCGGAGTAAAGTGGAGCGCCAACTACTACACCGACTACGGCACCGGCGTCACCACCAAGAAGATGGTTCTTGTCTATCAGGATACCTACGTTTTCGGCAGGGGCTATATGGGCACGCCGAATGTGAAGGTGCCGGCGAAATATCACGGTGTTAAATAGCCAAGTTCAAAAAGGTGTTTTGTGCGGCGAAAATCTTAATCTTGAGATTTTCGCCGCGTTTTTTATTTTGCAAGGATATAATATTATTGGTTTTGATAATTTACAGATAAATAAAATGCTGTGGAAGGGGCTTGCGCTCGATGAAAAAAACGGTGTGTTATGACCCGAATTATTATCCTCTGCCGTCGCAGAGAATGGTCGTTTACGGTTCAAAGGGTATGGTCTGCACTTCTCAGTCACTGGCGGCTCAAGCGGGTCTGGAAATTTTAAAAAGGGGCGGCAATGCCGTCGATGCGGCGGTGGCGACAGCTGCGGCTCTTACCGTGGTTGAGCCCACATCAAACGGTATCGGCAGCGATGCTTTCGCACTGATTTGGAAGGACGGACGCCTCCATGGAATGAACGCCAGCGGAGCTGTGCCGCGCGCCCTTTCGATGGAAACAGCGCGCCAACAGGGCTGGGCTGACAAGGGAACGATGCCGCCATACGGCTGGGCGCCGGTGACTGTGCCGATGGCGCCTGCTGCCTGGGCTGGGGCGGTTGCCCGTCACGGACGCCTGTCGCTTGCGGAAGTTCTTGCTCCAGCCGTCTCTTACGCACGTGACGGACATGCGCTTGGCGCTGTGGAATCTTTATCCTGGGGCAGAGCATACAAAAAATACCGTGCGCAAAGCGGCGAGGAGTTCAAAAATTGGTTTGAGACCTTCGCCCCGGAGGGAAGAGCGCCGCAAGCGGGCGAGATCTGGCGTTCGGAAGCTCACGCGCGCACTTTGGAAAAGATTGCCGCAAGCAACGGACGTGATTTTTACGAAGGTTCGGTTGCGGAGATGATTGCCGCCGCCGCTAAGGCGGGAGGAGGATACCTCAGTGCCGCAGACTTAGGAGAAGCAGAGCCGGAGTGGGTTTCTCCGATTAAGGTGAATTACCACGGCTATGATGTGTGGGAGATTCCCCCCAACGGGCAGGGCATCGCCGCGCTGGTAGCGCTTTCTATTCTTGACGGGTTTGCTGCGGGAAATCGCACTGACCCTCTGACTGTCCACCGTCAGATTGAGGCGATGAAGATGGGCTTTGCCGACGCGCATCGCTATGTGGCTGACAGACGATTTGCTGATGTTCCCGTGGAGGGGCTCTTGAGCAAAGAGTATGGTGCTTCTCGCCGTGCGCTCATCGGCGGCACGGCAGAAGAGCGGCAGGCGGGAACGCCTCTGAGCGGCGGCACCGTCTACCTTTGCACCGCAGACGGCGAGGGCAATATGGTCTCTTGGATACAGAGCAACTACATGGGTTTTGGTTCGGGAATCGTCATTCCCGGTGCAGGCGTGTCGCTTAACAACCGCGGGCACTGCGCCTCTTTGCAGGAGGGACACCCCAACATGCTGGAACCAGGCAAGCGTCCATACAACACCATTATTCCGGGATTTCTCACCAAAGATGGGCTGCCGGTAGGGCCCTTTGGCGTCATGGGGGGCTTTATGCAGCCCCAGGGTCACGTGCAGGCGGTGATGAACACGGTGGACTTTATGATGAATCCGCAGCAGGCGCTGGATGCGCCGCGCTGGCAGTGGACAGGCGGCTGTGACGTGAGTGTGGAACAAGCCTTCCCCTCAGCCTTGGCGCAGAAGCTCATTCGCATGGGGCACAAAGTGACGGTGGACCCGGAATCCATCTCCTTTGGGCGCGGTGAGATTATCTGGAACACCGAGCACGGCACCTTGGCGGGAGCCACCGAGCCGCGCACCGACGGCGCTGTCGCCGCTTGGTAAGAGCGATACAATAAAATCCGCACAACATAGGCTAAGCGGCGACAAGTAACCAATTAAAGGCGTGTCAGCTGTTAGCCGACAAAAGAGATGGCTGCAGCTCCGCAAGCTTTCTGTTTTGAAAATTACCGGCAGGGTCACCTATCAGGATTTTACTTTTGCTGTGATAAGAAGAAGTCCATGTCTTACCGCACCACTTGGGCCCCTCTATGCAGACTGCCCCAAAAGCGGATAGGTACTCTTCAACCCGCTCGTCAGCCACGCGCGGGCGATAATTGTTTTTTTTCATGCACCTCACCTTAAAATATAAAATAGGCCATTCAGTGCGATTTTAAAAGTTCATTAAGAGAGATTTAGCAATTTTATTAAGAGAGATTTGAAAAATCCATTCATAGAGATTTTGATTTTTTGTTCCGCACAATTTAGCCTATTCACCGCGCACGGTATTCTTTCTCCGCAGCGCAGCATGGCTGTATCGTGCATTATATCCGGGAAGAGGTACTGCGGGGACGCTGCCGACGCGGATTTAAGCACCCATCGGCAGCGGAAGATACAAATTATCGAAAACTTCCTTGGGTGAAGTGAAAATCCCCGCTCTATGCGAACCAGTTGCCGATAAAGAAGCCCGAAAACACAAAAAACGGCGCGACCTTACGGGCACACCGTTATTTGCGGCAAATCAGTTTCTTGTCACTTCACTGTTAAGGCAAAGCTGCGGGATTTTTTAGATGTGCCTTATTTAAAACAGAGTTTACGGGCGTTGTTGATGACGTCTGTGAGGTGCTCGCCCATTAAAAGTGCGGCTTTGTTGGCGTCATGTTCGCGGATGGCACCGAGGACTTTTTCATGAGAGACATTAAGCGGCTGGTTGTACATTTTAAAAGTGCCGATAAAGAAGTCCTGCCACTGCACGGAAAGCCCGATAAGTTCGTAGAGACTCTTCAATATCGGTGCGGCGGCGATATTCATTACCTCACGATGGAAAGCGGTTGAGAGGTTGGCGTAGTTTTCGTTTCTCTCCATTCCCTCGTATTGAGCGTGAATTATATTTTCCAGTTTTTTGATATCATCCGCAGTGGCTTTTTGGGCCGCCAGAAATGCAGCCTCTCTCTCCAATGCGCGGCGGGCAATTAAAACGTCGGCGATGCTGTGCCCTTTCATCGGTCCCGACTGTAGCAGCAATTCGAGATTTTCACCGAAGGTGCGGGCGTCTTCCAGCTCTTTCAGTCTTTCGAGACCTTTATCAGTGATAACGTGTCCTTGAAAGCTGATTCTCAAAAGAAAACCCTGTTGGCGAAATCCGCGGAGAGCTCTGCCGATGCCTGCTTCGCTGATGGAAATATCATGCTCCAACAGCATTTCACCCAAAGCTCCGGCTCCAAGCGGTGTTTCTGATTTCTTCATCATCTTAAGAATTTGGTATTCAAGCTGGTTGGTTTTTTCACGTAAAATTGCCATTTGGTCACACTCCCTGCTGCTCATCACTATTGAACAGCGACATGCGATTATTATAGAATAAATATTTTTACATGGCAATATTTTGAACCTACATTCAAGGAAATAAAAACGCGGCCTCCTAAACCGGAGGCCGCGGCAGCTTTTAATTATTGAAATGTTTTACACTCCTACAGCCAGAGGCGGAGTAATGCAGCCGTCTATCAGTTCTTTCATCAGGTCTTTTACCTTGACGATGGATTTCACTTTGGCGACGTTAGTGCCGCAGAAGAAAAGTCCGTTTTCCCAGTCGCCCTTGTAGGCACTGATTAGGGCATCGGCGATGCAGAAAGTGCCCTCGTTAAGCTTGCAAAGGCAGTGGGAGAGGCAATTGGCTTTACAGGAAGTTTTTTCCAGCATATTGCCGAAATATCTTTCCACAAAGGGGTTGAGAATGGCGCGTCCGGGGAGTCCGCAGGGGCTTTTGATGATGACGACGTCCTCTTCTTTGGCGTCAACATAGGCCTGTTTAAAGCGTTCTGCGGAGTCGCCCTCTTCCGTGGCGGCGAATCTTGTGCCCATCTGTACGCCTGATGCCCCCATGGCGAAGGCGTCCATCATATCGCGCGAATCCCAGATGCCGCCGGCGGAAATTATGGGAATGTCCAGCCCCTGCTTTTTCAAATAAGCTGCCAAGGCAGGAACGACTTCTGAGAGTGACAGGCTGAGGTCCATCGCTTGTTCGGCATCGCGCGCGCCTAAGTGTCCGCCTGCTGAATTGGGGGTTTCAACGACGAAGGCATCGGGGAGTCTGTTGTAATGCTTTGTCCAGCGGCTGATAATGATGTTGGCCGCTTTGACGCTGCTGACGATTGGAACAAGTGCTGTGTCGGGATAGTCCTGAGTCAGTTCAGGCAGGCGCAAGGGAAGCCCCGCACCGGAAATGATTATGTCCGCACCGCCTTCGCAGGAGGCGCGCACAAGGGTATCATAATCGGTAAGAGCGCACATGCAGTTGACAGCGATGACACCGCCGTTTGCCGCTGCTTTCGCTTCAGCGATAAATTTTTTCAGCATTACCACGTTCTGCGAGTACATCTTTTTAGGGTTGTAATCAGAAGAGGCAACAGCCAGACCGACTGAGGCTATTGTGCCGATGCCGCCTGCGGCTGCCACAGCCCCTGCGAGCTTGGGGCCTGATATCATTATTCCCATTCCACCTTGAATGATCGGATAGAGCGGGGTATGCTTTCCAATTTTCAGTGATGGGATTTTTAACATATTCATTCACAAAACCTCACAATTCTTAACTCTGTATTTAATAAATCAATGCAGAGTTTTGGAATAGTGGATATGTTATTCCATTTTTGTGTTCTGCGCAAGAGCAAAAAAGCATAGAGCTCATCAATATTTGCACAAATTGCTTAAAAGAAGATGCAAATATTTAAATGATTTCTGGATAGGTGCGATTCTGCTATTACAAAGTATTTTTAATCTTTTGCTTTGTTTTTTAATATAGAGCAAAAAGAGGGGATGGGGTAAAGCTGCCAGGGTAAAAGAATCTTTGCTGTTGTAGAATTTATCCGCACACTTGAGGATTTTTGCCAATATAGTACAGCGAAGTTAGCGGCGCTAAGATCGCGGATTTTTGATAGTATATCAGGTTTTTCTATCCCGCGCAGAGGGTGCGCTGCGGATTATTTTTGCTCAGCATTTGGTTTTTTGCGGGGAGACGCCGTCTTTAATTTTATTTTTTAAGGTTTAAAAATGCGCGGGATATTCCCCGCGCATTTACTTGACATACTTTTTATATTTTCCGTATCCCGCTGCATCCATCTTTTCATATGGAATAAATTTGAGCGAGGCGCTGTTGATGCAGAACCTCACGCCATTCGGCGACTGCGGGTCTCCTTCAAAAACGTGCCCTAAGTGGGCATTGCCGGCGCGGCTGCGCACCTCCGTTCTTGTCATTCCGAATGTGCTGTCCTCAAGGTAACGGACGGTGTTTTCGTCAAGCGGCTTGGTGAAGGAGGGCCAGCCGCAGGAGCCGCGGTATTTGTCTTTTGAAGAAAAAAGCGGTTCACCCGTTGTGATGTCAACGTAAAGCCCCGAATCCTCTTTGTCCCAGAATTCGTTTTCAAATGGAGGTTCTGTGGCGGCTTTTTGCGTGACCTTATACTGCATCGGTGTGAGCTTCGCGCGCATCTCCTCCTCTGTCATAGGTTTGTAGGGGGCGGCGTCAACAACCACGGAGGCGGCTTCGTTGATTTCCGCATTGCTGATGTGGCAGTAGCCGCGGGGGTTTTTTTTGAGGTAGTCCTGGTGGTAATCTTCTGCTTCATGAAAAACAGTCAGAGGTTCTATCTCCACGGCAAAACCGTAGCTGCGTTTTTTTTCCACCTGCGCCACACGGGCGGCAATCTGCGCTGACTTGTTGTCGGCCGTGTAGACACCGCTTTGGTACTGACTGCCGCGGTCGTTGCCCTGTCTGTCTTTTGCGGTGGTGTCAATGGCATTGAAGAAGGAAAAAAGGATTGTTTCGAGGCTGATTTTGTCCTCGCGGTATTCTACGCGCACAGTCTCTTTATAGCCGCTGGTGCCGCGGCAGACCAGTTCGTAGTTGGGAATAATTTGAGGATTGCCGTTGGCGTAGCCGCTAACCGCATCTGTGACGCCGGGCAGAGACTCCATCAGCTTCTCAAGCCCCCAGAAACAGCCTCCTGCCAGGTAAATTACCCCTATCCCATCTTTTTTAACATAGGTTTTATCTTTAATAGTTCCATTCATTATGGAAGCCTCCTTTTTTGTTATTCTTCCCGACTTTGCCGCAGCGTGAGAAATCTCGCTTGCCGCAACCACTCCGCCGATTAAAAAAACACTGATTAGCAGTGCGATGATAAAGGGATTTTTCATTGTTTTGTCCCTCTTGTCCAAGGCGATCACCCTTTCTCATACGAGTAATCCAAAAGATGCGTATGCGCCTTTTAAGACTATCTCTTGGGGCTAAATTAAAAAGAGTATTATTACACAGCCTTGACGGCTTGTTTTACGCAAAGGTTTTATCGCAGGCGCAAGTGTACGTTGCC
>CAZFWP010000079.1:0-8714 GCA_964522805.1 uncultured Synergistaceae bacterium
ACAAACAGCAGCGAAAATATTATATTGCCAATGTCTTTCGCACCTAATCATAAAAGAGTTGGATTATTAGTCCGCTTTTTTATATGGAGATGGTATGCTGTGAAATTTAGGAGTGCCGAAATATTAGACAATGTGATGTTTACCGAAAACAGAGCCTTGTATAAGTCCATGGGGTGGTCAGACAACGATTTGCGCGGGCCGATAATCGGCATTGCCAATTCATGGAACGAGCTGGTCCCAGGACATTATAATCTGCGGCTGCTGGCGGATTTTGTCAAAAAAGGGATCCACCGCGCAGGCGGCAGCGCCGTAGAGTTCGGTGTCATCGGAGCCTGCGACGGACAGGCATGCGGGCATATCGGCATGAAATATATTCTTCCTACCAGAGATCTAATCGCCAATGATATCGAAGCTATGGCAGAAGCTCACCGTCTTGACGGTTTGGTGATGCTGGGATCCTGCGACAAAATCGTGCCGGGGATGCTAATGGCAGCAGCTAGGCTTAATATCCCCTCAGTAATGCTGGTTGGCGGCCCGATGGCGGGTGGTGCGGAATTTGACGGACGCGCATCCGATTCCACCTCAGTATCTGAAGCGGTAGGCATGGTAAGTGCGGGAAAATTAGCTGCAGAGGAGCTTTCGGTGCTTGAGGATAATTCCTGTCCCTCCTGCGGGTCCTGCGCATATTACGGCACAGCGAATTCCATGGGAGCGGCGGCGGAAGCTATGGGCATGTCCCCCACGGGGTCTGCTCTGATACCGGCCGTTTACGCCGGCAGAGCCCGCGCTGCGGAAGATAGCGGTCGTTTGGCGGTAGAGCTTGTAAAAAATAACATTTCTTCGCGGGATATTATCAATATTGACTCCTTACGGAATGCTGTCTGCACCATCATCGCTACCGGAGGCTCAACAAACTGCTTTATACACTTTTCGGCCATCGCTGCAGAGCTGGGAATCCCTGCCACAGTCATGACGGACTTGTATGATGAGGCAAGCGAGACAATCCCCTCTATCGCCAAGGTAAATCCGGCTTCAAAGTATAATATGGAAGATTTTTATCGGGCAGGGGGAATTCCTCAGGTGATGAAGGAGCTGGGCCCCCACCTTAACGGTGATTGTCTCACCGTTACCGGCAAAACCATGGCGGAGAACCTTTTATCATGGAAAAATCCATTTCCTATAGACAGAGAGGTGATTAGAACCTCCGCAGAGCCGTTCAGCCGTTCAAAAGGTCTGGCAGTACTGCGCGGCAGCCTTGCACCCAACACCGCGATAACCAAACCTATAGCCATGGACCCTTCTATGTATCGCTTTTCGGGACCGGCGATTGTTTTTGACTGTGAGGAAGATGCTAACGCCGCTATCTTAAACGGCGAGGTCAAGGCCGGACAAGTAGCGGTTATCCGCTACGAAGGGCCTAAGGGCGGCCCAGGCATGAGGGAGATGTATTTCGCCATGAAGCTTCTTTACGGACGCGGGTTGGCGAAGAAGGTGGCACTGATTACAGACGGGCGTTTTTCCGGTACCAACAACGGCTGTTTTGTCGGGCACATATCTCCAGAAGCTGCGGAAGGAGGCCCTATAGCCATAGTGCAGAACGGCGATATTATCACTATTGATATTGAAAATAAGCGGCTTGATATAAACCTTTCTGATGACGAAATCAAAACCAGACTGTCAAAATGGCAAAGACCGAAGCAGCAGCTGTTAGGCGGCGTCCTCGGTCTCTATGCTAAATTTGCCGCATCTGCGTCAGAGGGCGCTATGCTCAAATTTTAGTCATATCAGAATTTACTGTTCACATATTCTTTAATCTTTTCGAAACTCTCTTCGCTGATTACATGTTCGATGCGGCAGGCGTCTCTGTCTGCCACATCTTTTTCCACAGACAGCAGCTCGACAAAAAATCGGGATATTATTTTGTGCCTTTCATATATGGCACCGGCCGCAGCAAGCCCCCCTGCCGTAAGCTGCAATTCTCCGCCCTGAGCCATGGTCAGCATTCCTCTTTCAACCAACAGCTTTACAGCACGGCTGACACTGGGCTTTGTATAACCCAGCTCGTTGGCGATGTCAATTGAGCGCACCGTGCCGTTTCTCTCACTGAGTATCAAGATAGTTTCCAGATAGTTTTCTCCGGATTCCTGCATTGTTTTCTCCTTTGTCTAACTGAATTTGAGTTCCAGTCCCACTCCTGCCTCTTTGACGTTTAAGGCGGATGCTAGGGCTATTTTCGCCGCCAAGTCGGTGCAGTGACATGGGTGCATTGTCAGAGGCGGATTTGCCGCGAACCAACTGACCGTGCTGCTCAGCATCTCCCTTGAGAGTTTCTGCATGTGGAAGCCGCCGATAATATCGACAATGGTCTCACAGCCGCACAGCTTGCGCGCGTAGTCAACAATATTGCATATTCCGGAATGGGAGCAGCCGGTAATAATCACCAAACCATTTGTCGTTTTATAGGCCAGCGCTGAATCATCAAAGCAATAGTCGTCTTCCTCCGCCCCATTCACAAGCCGTTTGCCAACAGCGCGCTTTGGTTCTGTTATTCGCGGTATCTCTCCAAGCCAGAACAAGTTTTCCGCAAGCAGCAGCGGCTGAGACGAGAGCTCAACGGTGAAGTGCGCCGCCACACTTTCTTGTGAAAGCATCATACCGATGTTAAGCCCTTCGCAGCGCTTGGACTCGAAAATCAACGGATGCGCGGTAAAGCGTGGTTTTAACGTAATTTTTCTGGTATCAAAATGTTGTATTAGATGAGTCAGACCCCAGGTGTGGTCGTTATGGCCGTGAGAGATTATCACCCGTTCTATTTCAGCGAGATCATCCCCCATTCTTTGAGCATTATCGATAAAAACGCCGCTATATCCGCAGTCAAAGAGCATTTTTTTGCCATCAGCTTCGAGCAGCAGAGATAACCCCGGTTCTCCTGTATAATATCTGTCTATGAGCGTGTTGTTGTCTGCAAGTACTTTAACTTTAAGCATTTTGACCACCCAGCGTTAATTGTACAACAAAACAGTCTTTTATGTCTGATTTTTATAAAAAACATGTTTTTTTTGCTTATTCATGTCGTTAATATCGGGAATATCACTAAGCAAAGAATGTATGAAGGGGAAGATACGATGATTTTGCCGCAGTTTTTTTCTAAAAATGACAGAGCAGAACCACGCGGGCTTGAAGACTTTCTCGCATGGGTAAGGCAGCTTAACGGTGAAGTCACCTGTATAAAAAAGTTTCCCGCGCGCAGCGCTTCCTACAGCGGTTTTGCCGGGCTTGATAGAAGAATAGCAGACGCTCTTAAGGAATCGGGAATCGCTTCTCTTTACAGCCATCAGAGCCAAGCTGTATCTTCGGCGATGGCCGGCAGGGACATTGTGATTGTCACGCCCACCGCCTCGGGCAAAACACTATGTTACAACCTCCCGGTTATGGAGGCCGCATTAAAGGACAGCTCCGCCAGAGCTCTTTACCTCTTTCCGACAAAAGCGCTGGCGCAGGATCAGCTTGCCGAACTTGAACGCTTTTCACGCCTGCTATTAACAGAGGTTCGAGCTTATACTTACGATGGAGACACACCGCAGCAGCGGCGCAGCGAAGCCAGAGAGCGCGGTTCCGTCATTATTACTAACCCCGATATGCTCAGCTCCGGCATTCTTCCCCACCATACGAGTTGGGCGGATTTTTTTAGAAATTTAAAGTACATCGTGGTGGACGAACTGCACACATACAGAGGCGTATTCGGCTCTCACATGGCAAACCTCTTCTCAAGGCTGATCCGCGTCTGTGAATTTTACGGGGCCTCACCGGTTTTTATCTGTTGCTCAGCGACGATAGCCAACCCTTCAGAACATGCGGCAATGCTGACAGGACGGAGACCGCAGCTGATTTCCGAGAACGGCGCCCCTTCATCGGAAAAAAACTTTATGATTTACAACCCGCCGATTGTCGACAAGCACCTTGGAGTGCGCCGCTCCTCAATTTTTGAAGTTTCTCGGCTAGCGGCGGAAGCACTGATGAATGAAATCAGCACTATCGTTTTCACCCGTTCGCGGCTGAATGTGGAACTGCTGCTAAAACTCATCCGTAAAGAGCTTTCTGTAAGGGGAGGAGACCCCAACTCCGTCACCGGTTATCGGGGCGGATACCTCCCCAAAGAACGCCGCGAAATTGAGCAAGGCCTGCGAAAAAAAGAGCTTCTCGGCGTTATCAGCACCAACGCGCTTGAGCTAGGCATTGATATTGGGTCTTTGGAGCTGGCGCTGCTTCACGGCTATCCCGGCAGTATCGCTTCCGCTTGGCAGCAAATCGGCAGAGCCGGGCGGCGCGGCAAAGTCTCTGCTTCAATAATGGTGCCATCTGCCCTCGCCATGGATCAGTTTCTCGCCGCCAATCCCGACTGGTTTTTGGGCGCGCCCTCAGAGCTGGCACGGATAGACCCATATAATCCCTATATTCAAGTAGGACACATAAAATGTTCCGCCTTTGAATTACCCTTTCACGAAGAAGATACCTTCGGCGGCCGCGGCATTAGCGTGATACTGGACTATCTGGCAGAGCACAGGCTGCTGCAAAAATGCGAGGATAGGGAGGGTGTGCTCTATAAATGGCAGGCTCCAAGCTATCCTGCGGCTGAGCTGTCACTTCGCAGCGCGACGGGCGACGTTTACACCATTACCGACATCAGCGATGAAAAGAGGCCGCGCACCATCGGCAATATGGATAGACACTCCGCTCCTACGATGCTCTACCCCGAAGCTATATATTTTCATGCGGGGGAGTCATATATTGTCGAGAGCCTTAACCGTGAAAACCTGCAGTGCTTGGTGCGTTTGTCAGGGTCGGATTATTACACGGAAGCGGAGAGCACCGTCAGAATCGAGGTAACAGAAGAATTTGAGCGTAAGGGGCCATATGGCTGGGGCGAGGTGATACTTGCCGTAACCCCCTATCTCTTCACCAAGATACGTATCTCCACTCATGAAAAGCTGGGGCACGGAGAGATAAAGGCTGAAGAGGAAGAGATGACTACCACTGCCTGCTGGATAACGATACCGTCTGAGTTCACAGCTTCCACAGAGCTAAAAACAGCGATGGACGGGCTGCAAAACCTGATGAAGAATGCCGCACCGCTTTTTTTGATGTGTGACAGAGATGATATCCAAATACATGGGTTATTAAATGACGTTTTTCTTAAGCAGCCGGCAATTTTTTTAGCGGATAATATTCCCGGCGGCGTCGGACTGGCAGAGGGTGCCTATGAAATGGGAGACAAGCTTCTTCGCTCATGTCTGGAAATAATGGACATCTGCCCCTGCGAAAACGGCTGCCCTGCCTGTGTGGGAATTATCATTGACAACTATGACGTGAAAAACGCGGTCAAAAGGTTAATTTCCGCTGTAATTAAGAGTGGAAGATAGGACAGAGGCACATATTTTAACCTGTTTTTATAATATGGAATATATTCTCTTTTTCCCGACACCATGTTATTCTTTATCTCTTATGTTAAACTGTCTGGTCAGACAACCTGGATAGAGACGTACACGCGCAAGCCAGTCACTTTGAAAGGGCAGGTTATGTGGAATGCAGATACTAGCGGCGATTTTGTTGGATTCTCTTTTCGGCGACCCCAAGGGTGTTCCGCACCCGGTTGTTGCCGTGGGAAGGGTGATATCTTTTTGGGAAGAACGGTTTTACGCGGCAAAAGGCAAAGCTAGGGGCATTTTTTTCTGTGCCACGGTACTTTGCACAACGGCTGCTGCCGTATCAGCTATTCTGTCCGCAGCAGAATTCGTCAACGAGTATCTCTACCACACAGTCAACATCTATATGCTCTACACCGCCATCGCCTTTCGTTCTCTGCGCGATGAATCCATGCCTGTCTATACCGCTCTCACCGAAGGTTCTTTAACCGACGCCCGTAAATTTTTATCTTACATTGTCGGGCGCGACACCGCAAGGCTTGATGAAAAGGGAATCGTGCGCGCCACTGTGGAAACTATTGCCGAAAGCTATATCGACGGCGTCGTCTCCGTCATTTTTTACATGGTTTTAGGCTCTCTGGCAGGAAGCGCCGCGGCAGCGGCTTGGATATATAAAGCCGCCAACACCATGGACTCCATGGTTGGTTATGATAACGAGCGCTATCATGATTTCGGCTGGGCGGCAGCTAAGTTTGACGACTTAATGAACTTTATCCCCGCCCGCATCGGTGCACTTATCGCTATCGCCGCCGGAGGACTTGCCGGTTATGATGGCTCAAACGGGCTGCGGGTGTTTCTGCGCGACAGAAGAAACCACAAAAGCCCTAATAGCGCCCATGCAGAGAGTGCCTACGCCGGATTGCTGCATATCTCTCTCGGCGGCGGCGCTTTTTATGACGGCGAGTTCGAAGCCCGTCCATGGCTGGGGGATAACGACCGCGGACCGGAAGCCAATGATATTCTCAGGGCTCATAAAATTCTTACATACTCCGTGGCCCTATGTGCGGTAATAATTTTTGCTGCAGGGAGGACACTGTAATGGCGCATTTCAGAATGCACGGAGCAAATCCCGAAAAGCTCTATAAGAACTTAGGCATTCCCATGCCTGATAAGATATATGATTTCAGTACCAATACCAACGCCTTGGAGTGGGACGGAGAGATTATTCTCGATATGAAAAAGACTCTCTGTGACTACCCCGATGACGAGGCCTCCGATGTGCGCGCCCTCCTTGCCAAGAAGAATAACCGCCAAGAGCGGGAAATATTAGTTACCAACGGCTCAAATGAGACGATATACCTTTTAGCCTCTTATCAGGGAGGCAAGAACAACGCCGTACTGGAACCGGTCTATGGAGAATATCGCCGCGCATTGGAGAGCTACCATGCAGCGGTACGCACAATAAACTCACTAAACGAGCTCACAGCAGAAGATAGAACAATCTGGCTCTGCAACCCCTGCAACCCTACAGGAAGCTATCTTTCCGGTGCGGAACTGTCGGCAGTCTTTTTGAAAAACAGAGATAAACTTTTTATCGTTGATGAGGCCTACAGGGATTTTTTGCTGGGAGAAGACAGAAGCCCCGATTTCAAAGAATTTGAAAACGTGGTGGTTATGCGTTCGCTGACAAAAATTTACCATCTTTGCGGCAGCAGAATCGGCTATGTGATGGCAAGCGAGACCATTATCGCCATGCTGAAATTGCGTCAGCCGACATGGAGCGTCAATTCTCTTGCCCAAACTGCGGCGGCGGCTTTTTTGAACGACGAAGAGTTCCCCGCTAAGACAAGAGAGTATTACCGCAAAGAGATTCCCCGATTTATGGGAATGCTTCTCAAAGCAGGGGCAGAGCTGCTTCCAACCTCGGTGAATTATTTTTTAATGAAGGTTTACAATGATGAAGATTTTATCACCTTCATGCTCAAACACGGTTTTGTCGTCCGCCACACAAGAAATTTTTCGGGTCTGGGCGGCGCCTATGTGCGGATTGCAGCACGAACTCCTCATGAGAACGAACTTTTTGTGCAGGCAGTTAAGGATTACCTTACACCATGAAAATATATTTAATTCGCCACGCTCTTTCCATAGCCAACAGCTTAAAAATTTGGACAGGACAGATGGATGTTGATTTATCGGCTGCGGGCATCGCCGAACAGCGCGCACTTTCCAAAAGGTTTCAGTATCCAAGTGCCGACATCTATGTCTCCTCGCCGCTGCTGCGCTGTACACACTCACTTAAGCTATTGTACGGTCGAGACGCTGATATTCTCATGCCGGAGTTTATGGAGTGTTCTTTAGGTATACTGGAAGGCAAAAGCTATACCAATCTCAATGATGACGATAATTACTTAGCCTGGCTGCGTGAGCCCGATCAAGCCCCTCCGCGCGGGGAGAGCTTCAACAGCTTTAGAAGGAGAGTTGAGTCAGGGTTTATCAAGCTTTTGGATATTATTAACAGCAGACAGATGAATAGTGCCGCTGTGGTACTGCACGGCAATGTGATGCGCGCTGTTTTGCACGCCTTCGCAGACCCAGGCATCGCTCACAGTGATTGGAAAATACCTAACGGCGGGCTTTACAATATCGATGTTGACAGCGCAGATATGCATGTCACATCATGGCGGCAATTACCCGAAGACATTTTCTAATAATTGTACTTTTAACAGCATAGATTATGCTATAATCTAACGGTGAAAATTAAATAATCTCTGGTGAAAGGGAAGACGGTTAGAATCCGTCACGGCCCCGCCACTGTAACTCTGACGAGTTCGATTTATGCCACTGGTTTTACTGGGAAGGCTCGAACAAGGATGAAGAGAAGTCAGGATAACTTAACCGGAGACGAAGGGGGTATGTTTGCGTGGGCGAACTCCTTTACAGCTAAAAACATCTGCTGTAACTGGGTAAGACGCGACAGGCAACTTGGTCGGGTCTTATTTTTTGTTCAAAACTGTTTTTGGGAACCGAGAGTTAGGAGGAAATGTTAACCATGTTTAAGACATTTGCGGTAATCCTGGCCGCCACTGTGATAATGGCAGCTGGAACACCATCTTTTGCCGCACCGGTGAAAGCGGACAAAAAGGGTATTCTTATCGCCTCTTTCGGCACATCAATGCCGCAGGCGAAGAGAGCGATTGACAATCTTGTGGAATCAACAAAAAAAGCCTTTCCTGGGGTAGAAGTACGGATATCCTATACTTCAAACATCATTCGCAAAAAAATAGCCAAAGA
>CAZFWP010000080.1:0-8456 GCA_964522805.1 uncultured Synergistaceae bacterium
TGTTTTAAGCAATGCCGCAATACAAGCGGCGGGCAAACTTTTGTCAGAAAAATCCACTCACAGCTAACACTTGCTTTATTGTTTGCAAACGATAATTATTCAGATATGGGGATTTTGCGTCTGTATGGTGATTTTGATCGAGCAGGTGGCTGACATTCGTCAAGCAGCCTACATCTCACATCACTGTGCGTACCGTTCGGTACCGGGCGGTACAATCGCATAAGTGCAGTTTAAGGAGTTTCTCGTACCGGGCGGGGAAAATCATCATACCCGCCCGGTGCAAGCTTTTAGTTTGTAATAGCGCGGGGTAATACCGCACTGCCGGCAATGCGCCGATAGTCCAAACGGGAGTTTCCCCATCTGTAGGTCTTGTCTTCCGGTATGCCCGGCTCTCGCAGGTTTGCATCTTTCGTTCGCGGCTTATTCCATTGTTTCCTGATGCAGCAACGCAATCTTCTTCTAAGCCACCCATTCCGATATTGCGATGTCAGCTTCATGATAGCCACATATTTGTTCGTCAGTTCAAAACTTTGCCCGCTGAAGCCCTCGCTTCGGCATCCGGCTTGCTTCAGATTCCGCCTTGCGGCTCACCCCTTGCCTTCGGCTAACGATTCCTGTTGCTGAGCGCGCAGCGGGATTTCACCGCCAGGTTATTGCCCAGATATGGCGCACCGCCAAAAAAAACAGAGACTTCGGAAAAATCCGAAGTCTCTGCTTTAACACTGGCAAAACTATAAAATTCTAGTCTCCGATAGCGGGGGCAGCAGGGGCGGAAGTATCAACAGGTGTCTCTGTACCTGCAGCCGGAGCTTCTGTTCCCCCTGCGGGGGCTTCCTGCTCTGCATCATCAGCGGCGCTATCTCCCGTGCCGGGAAGCGGCAAATAGACATCGGGAGCACCCTCAAGCAGAGCGGGCAGAGAAATCATTAAAGCTGTGGTTCTGCCAAAGTTAAAAGAACGCTCCACCGTTTTGATGACCTCTTCTGTATCCTCATTAACTACCGCTACCTTAATGCTGTGGGTGGGTCCGTCAAGCTTCACCACATCACGGTCATCAGGATAGAACTCCATAGATTTTTCTTCATCACCGTTAATCGTTACCACCATATACTCAGGCGCTTTGTAGCTCTTGCCGGCAATTTCCACTTCTTTGTTATCGAGAAGGACTTCATGCTGCTTGCCGATGTAGAAGAGCAGGAAGCCGAAAGCAACAATCAAAGCCAGCAGCACTACGCGTATAACAAGGCGTTTTTTATTCACGTTTTCTAAGGTCATGGCTATTCTCCTCTCAGGCTGCGGCGCGCCTCTGCCTTATCACGCATACGCTTCCAAGCGTGAAGAACAAGGGCCAAGGCGATAATGCCGTAAGAAACAAAGACTCGGAAGTATTCGCCGAGCTGAGCCTGTCCGATGAGCTCCTTACCTGCCATCGGGGAGACAACGAACATCAGGTGGAAGAGCGTAACGCCGACAAAAACGTTGGTGATCGTGGCGCGGCTGACTGAAGCTCCGCCGATCAAAAGTGCGGCGATAGCAAACATACCTGCCTGCTCGTGGCTGTTATAGGTATTCATGGTACCGATGTTCTGCAGGAAGATTATCTGACCGAAGCAGGCAAGCACCGTAGAAATCAAAATAGCGATAATACGGGTGCGCTCTACGGGGATACCGGCCTCTTCCGCAACCTTCATATCCTGTCCCAGAGCTCTCATGTCCTGACCCAGCTTCGTGCGGCGGAACCAGACGATGAAAAGACAGAAGGCGGCAATGAAAATAAATGTCGCCACAGGCACATCAACAGTCATAATCTTTAAGGGAATCAAATTATCCAGCACGTGTCTCAGCCCGGTAAGGTTGATGGCGTTACGGATACCGTAGCCGCGGGAGAGCACCAGCTGCGGATTGCTGATGGGAATAATATTGCCCATGCAGTAGAGCACTATCAGCTGATAGACGCCGTTGATGAAGAATCCCAGAATATAGGAAGTGACCATTTCACGGCCCTTGGCTCTGTTCAGCACTTCTCCGCAGATATAGCCGAGAACCATCGCTATAGGTGTGCCGATAAGCCCTGCCAAAATCATGCCGGGAACGCCGACCACAGCCCAGTCAGTGACAAAAATCATCCCTATCTGGCCTGCCATAGCTCCGAGAACCATACCAAAGTTCAGTCCCATACCAGCCAAAATAGGAATCAGCAGGGAAAGAACGAGGAAGGAGTTACGCGCCAAGCGGGTAAGCATTTCCTGGATAAGGTATGTGCCGGAGAATCCGGAAATAGGAATAGCAGCTGCCGACAACGCTATGAAAATGATTGGAACTGCGTTATTGGCAATAATAGTTTTGAGGCTCATCGAGCCCTTATTCTTCTTTGCCATTAGCGTTTCACCATCACTTTCCTGGTAAGGGCATAGAGGATCATACCGTTACTGACAATAATTCTGATAACCTCGGACATGTCTGTCTGCATGACGCTGTTGATAACCGAAGGCGTCATTGTGAGAATACCCTGGAAAAGGAACGCTCCGACAACCACGTTAACCATCGAGGCCTTGTTGACGGAAGCACCGCCCAGAAGAATGGCGGCGACAGCAGGGAACGCCATATAGAAGGGGCCCATGTAGAGCTGAATGAAGCCGAAGCTCTGTTCATAGACCAAGATACCGATGGCGCCGAGAACCGTTGAGAGAATGACAGAAACGGTACGCATCTTATCAACATCAATACCGGAAGCTCTGGCGAACTCGGGGTTTGAACCGACTGCTGTGACAGCCGTGCCGACCTTCGTGCGGAAGAAGGCCCAAACCAAAAAGACCATCAGCGCGAAGAAGAGGTACATACCCACGGGGATATAGAAAAATTCACCGATCTGAATATTTAAGTGTTTGCTCAGTGCGTTGAGCCAGAAACCTTCCACACTGATAGTGGTCCTCAGCCCCGATCCGCCGTAACCCCATATCATCGTCGGGCTGGTATAGGGAAGCAGCAGCCAGGCAATGCACATGACGGCAACAGAGGAGAAGCCAACATAGGTGGCAATCATCATCTCGTCGCCCTTAACCCTGTTGAGCAGCTGTCCATAGAGCCAGCCGAGAACAATGGCGATAGGAACGGCGATACCCATGGCGATGATAAATCCGATACTGCCGGGAATACCTATCTGAATGGAGGTAACCGCTCCGAGAAGTCCGGCGATAATACCCAGAGGAAGACCGAAATTAAGTCCGCAGCCGGACTGAACCATCGGCACCATCGCCAAAACAAGAATACCGTTCATGCCGACACGAACCAGCGTGTCGGATAAAGAGGCATCGAGACGAACTCCGACAAACGGCGCCGCTACGAAAAGTGACAAAAGGAAGAGCCCGATAATAATTCGGGGCCAACCCGCGTTTTCAATAAAAGCCTGAAGTTTTTCCATCATCTTGCTCACCTGCCGCTCTCTGCGTTTGCTTCATCTTCGGGCTCTGCCGCTGCGACATTACCCAGCATAAGAAGACCAAACTCTTCCGCGGGAGCCTTAGCCGGCAGAATTCCGGAGACCTTGCCCTCGTTGATGATGGCGATGCGGTCACAGATCGAGCGCAGCTCTTCAAGTTCCGAGGAGGTCATAATAATTGTTGTGCCTGTCTCTTTATTTACCTTGCGCAATGTGTCAAGAACCAGCTTCTTAGCGCCCACGTCAATACCGCGAGTCGGCTCGGAGACAAACAGAATGTCAGGAGCGACAGCGAAAGCTTTGGCGAGGCAGACCTTCTGCTGGTTGCCGCCGGAAAGCTCAATTGCTCTCTGCTTCGGCCCTGTGCAGCGAATTTCCAGAGATTTTATATATTCTCTGGTGCATTCCTCAATCGCTTTATCATCGCGCCATTTTACCAAACCGCCAAGAAGATGTTTAACAAACTTTTCCTGCACCTGGAGCGCAGTGAAGGTGACATTCCAGTCAATTCCCTCTTCAAGCAGCAGACCTACGCCGCGGCGGTCTTCGGAAACAAATGCCATACCTTCCTTGAGGGAGGCGTCAGGATCGTTGAGCTTAATCTCCTTACCGCGGAGCAAAACCTTGCCGCCGGAAATATATAGACCCATAATTCCGTTGGAAATACCAACCTTGCCCTGTCCTGCCAAACCGCCGAGGCCAAAAATCTCGCCCTTGTGCACGCTTAAGGAGACGTCACGCACCGTCTCTCCGGGCATGTCAACCCAGAGATGCTCTGTCTTAAGAATGACTTCGCCAATCTCCTTTTTGGGTGCGTTGGGGTCCGGCTCAGCGTCTGCCGCTATCTGGCGTCCGACCATCCAGCTGGCTATCTGACGCACGTTTGTGTCTTTTGTCTGAGCCTCCTCGATAACCTTACCGTCGCGCAGGACGATAAGTTTGTCACAGAGGTCGATAATTTCCTGAAGTCGGTGTGAAATAAAAATGATGGCAATTCCCTGTGAGGCAAGTTTCTTCAATGAAGAAATCAGCACAGTGGCCTCAGATTCGGCAAGAACCGCCGTCGGCTCGTCAAGAACCAGCAGGCGTGTCTTCTTGCGGTCAATTTCACGGGCTATTTCAGTAAACTGCTTGTGACCGACCGGCATTTCGCTGATGAGAGTATCCGGCGCCAAAGCGACACCCAAAGTGTCAATCGCCTTTGTCGCGCGGGCCATCATATCAGCCCTGTCAAGCGTCTTAAGCCTGTCACCGAAAACTTCAACCAAGGGGTTGTACTTTGTGGACTCTCTGTTAAGAAGAATGTTCTCCGTCGCGGTGAAACCGGGTATTAGAGAGAATTCCTGGTGAACCATTCCGATTCCGGCATCAAGAGCGTCGAGTGGATCTCTGAAATGCGCTTCTTCACCGTCAATTAAAATCTTTCCTTCGTGACCGCCGGTCTCCTGAATAACCGACATACCGAAAAGGATATTCATCAACGTGGACTTGCCAGCGCCGTTCTCTCCAACCAATCCCAGGATTTCTCCCGGCATCAGAGAGAAGTTAACGTCTGCCAGAACACGGTTGCCGAAATATTCCTTGCCGATGTTTTGCATTTGCAGGAGCGGTACTCCTATGGACATTCGCTTCGCCTCATTTCCTGTGAATACGCTGCTTTTGGGGCTTCTATATTTGCGGATAAAAGCTAAAGTCCGCGGATAAAATGAAACATCCGCAGATGCGCTTCTCCCTACATTACTATATTATACATCTTTTTTGATTTTAGGTCTAAATTCTAAGGTATTTTTGTATTTTGAAGATGTTTTCATCTTCATATATGCGGGAAAGCCTTCACACCTAGATTCACTATAGGCGGTAAAAATTAAAATATGTTAACGATAAACAAAGAAAAGGGTAAATTTTAGCCGCTGTTTGTCAAAAACCGGCGAAAAACGCCTTCAACTATAACAATCCGACCTTCATCTAAAAAGCCGAGCCCCTAAGTCAGGGCTCGGCTTAACAGATATAAATATTATTTGAGTTTAAGATACTTCGCGGGGACCTTTACGTCTGTAGCCTTCATATAGCCCTTACCAAACACATAGGTATCCTGATAGACCAAGGTGAACTTTTTGATTTTCATATCCTTCGCCATATCGTAGTAGGGAGCGCCGTTCCAGGCTGCGCCCGGAGTATACTTATCGTAGCACTTCCAGAGGTCTTTAAGATTGTAGAGCTTCGCTTTGCCTTCAACGATGCGCTTGCCGTATTCGGCGAGGGCGCAGGTTGTGCTCCAGCCATATGAGTATGCCCATGTTCCCATGTGTCCTTTACCGCCGGCGGCGACTACTGTCTTTTCAACCTTCTTCATGATTGCGGGCCAGTCGCCGGCTTCCTTTTTAAGGTCGATTCCAAACGCTCCCGGATAGCCCATAAGGGGTGAGGGAAGGTCGGGCTCGACAAAGAGGGCGCCCTGTTTGGCAACCTGCTTCAGAAGGGGTTCTGTCTGAGCGTCATTGGTGCAGAAGAAAGCGGTGTTTTTGCCATACTTCTGAACCCATGCGGGAACCTTTTCAAGGATGAACTGCTGCGCGCCGGCTACGCCTACGTCGCTTGTGGGGTCGGGAGCTGTTTCGAAGGCGAATTTCAGTCCGAGATCCTTACAAGCCTGCTCCATAATGGCCTTACGGCGGGAGAGAAGCTCATAGCTCATATGACGCGGGAAGGAGATGTGAACAAAGGTTTTGGCTCCGAGTTTCTTCGCTGTGTCGATAATCAGATATCCGCGCATAATGTTGTCGACGCCGATAGCAAAGTCTGCGGTGCTGGTAATTACGTTCGGGTCTTCCTGCGGTTCACCGGCGAAGCAGAGAACGTCTTTTCTCTTCTCTTTTACGCGGCGGAAAGCCTCGGTTGTTCCGGGGATAGCGTCGTCAACAACGATAACCTTGACTTTGGGGTCATCGGCCAAACCGACTATCTGAGAAATGGTGGTTTCCATTTCAGACATGAAGTTATCGGGCATGGTGACGTGACGGATCATACCGCCGTTTGCGACATCTCCGTATTCCTTAATCAAGCGTTCCGCGCCGCGGTAGGTATCTTCCGCCTGTGAAACCGTCAGCGTGGCAACACCGATATGGAAAGGCGCCGCTGCCATTGCTGTGCCGCAGAACATCACTGCGAAAATCATGACAAAGGCAAAACATAGAGCTCTTTTCTTCATTCCTGTTCCTCCCATAAGATATATGAGTTTGAATATTATTACGGGAATATTCGGCCCGGACGCCACCGCTGTACCACATGGTATCTTTAAGACAACGAGAGGATAACACCAATAGCAATCACTTACTATGATATTATAGCCAGAGAAAATGTCAATCGTTTCTGCAAATTTCACCGATTTTCTATTCTATTTACTGAAATATCACTGCTAATATTTACCCATGTTACAAAATTAACAAAACAAGGTCTTCTGCATCAGCGGAAGACCTTGTTTGAGATGAACAGAAGGTTTACAGCAAAACTACTTTGTCATCTTAATCTTTTCATATTTAGCAGGTACTTTAACAGAGGTGGCGTTCATATAACCTTTGCCCATGATATATGTATCCTGGTAGACCATGAGGTAGTTTTTCTTCGTTACGCCTGTTCCGAGGTCGGTATAGTAGTTGCCGTTCCACTTGGCGCCGGGAGTGTAGGCCTCGTAGCACTCCATAAGGTCTTTTTTGCTGTTAAGCTTCGCTTTGCCTTCAACAATGCGCTTGCCGAATTCAGCGAGCGCGGCGCTGGTGGTGTAGCCATAGGAGTATGACCATGTTCCCATGCGGCCCTTAGCTCCTGCTTTGATGATGGCGGCTTCAACCTTCTTCAGGATAACGGGCCAGTTACCGGCTTCCTTGGTAAGGTCAATGCCGAACGCGCCAGGGTAGCCCATCAGAGGTGACGGGAGGTCTGCTTCGATAAAGTAGCCGCCGTGTTTCGCAAGCTGCTTCAGAAGAGGTTCGGTGTGAGCGTCATTGGTGCAGAAGAAGGCGGTGTTTTTGCCATACTTCTTGACCCACGCGGGGGTCTTTTCAAGAATGAACTGCTGCGCGCCGGCTACGCCTACGTCGCTTGTGGGGTCGGGAGCTGTTTCAAAGACAAACTTGATGCCGAGGTCCTTGCAGGCCTGTTCCATAATGGCGCGTCGGCGGCCAAGGGTCTCATAGCTCATGTGGCGCGGGAAGGAGATATGTACAAATGTCTTGCATCCGAGTTTTTTCGCTGTGTCGATGATCAAATAGCCGCGGTACACAAAGTCTGTGTGGGCGGACATATCAGCTACGGAAGAGATAACGTTGGGGTCTTCGTGAGCTTCGCCTGCAAAGCAGAGGATATCAGGGCGCTTTTCTTTAATGCGGCGGAAACCTTCTGTTGTTCCGGGAATCGCCTGGTTTACAACGACAACTTTCATCTTGGGGTCATCTGCGAGTCCGGCTATCTGCGCGATTGTGGTTTCCATCTCTGACATGAAGTTGTCAGGGTAGGTAAGGTGCTTGATCATACCGCCCTTTGCAACATCACCGTACTTCTTAATCAGCAGTTCCGCGCCGCGAAGGTCGTCTTCGCTCTGTGAAACTGTTCCTGTAACAATTCCGATGTGGAATTTGGCGTTGGCTGCAAAGGCGGCGGTACCGACAGACATTACCGCAAAGGCAGCCAGCAGGAATAGAATAAAGCTTTTTTTCATTGCACTGAACCCTCCTTAATTTATTTTACTCACGATTAGGTTTACCACCCATTCGCAGTGATAATAATATTCCGACAACTTCAAATGTCAACATATAAATCACAAAAAAAACCGCCCAAATAATATGGGCGGTTTTTATAAATATTTTTTAATTGCTTATAACTATTTGCTGCTGAGTTTAATTTTTTCGTACTTGGCAGGAACCTTAACTGAGGTTGCGTTCATATAACCCTTGCCCATGATGTAGGTATCTTCATAAACAAGGAAGTGCTTCTTATTGGTAACGCCTGTACCGAGGTCGGT
>CAZFWP010000081.1:0-8395 GCA_964522805.1 uncultured Synergistaceae bacterium
CCGGTGACCTGTCGGGTATGAACCGAATGCTCTAGCCAACTGAGCTACAGCGCCAGAAAAAAATGGTTGCGGGGACAGGATTTGAACCTGTGACCTTCGGGTTATGAGCCCGACGAGCTGCCGTACTGCTCCACCCCGCGATATAGTGTCTGGTGCCGAGAGCGGGATTTGAACCCGCACGAACTTGCGTTCGCAGGATTTTAAGTCCCGTGCGTCTACCTTTCCGCCACCCCGGCTGACTGATGTATTATAGCAACATTTCGCTATTCGTCAAGGCTTTTTGCAAAGGAGCACCATTTATTTGCCGGGCAATTTTTACAATCTGGTTTTCTAGCACTGCAAATGTGTCTGCCATGCTCCAAAAAATTCAGGTGACCACCGTGAAATCTTGACGGCGGCAGAGTCGCTTCCAGATATAACTGAATCTTGTCGGCTGACATTTTTTCCGAAACCCAGCCAAGCCTCCTGCTGATTCTGGCAACATGAGTGTCTACCGGGAAGGCCGGCATTGCCAAATCAAACATCAGCACCACAGCAGCGGTCTTAACCCCTACCCCAGGAAGCGATACGAGAAAATCACGCGCATCATACGGATCCCAGTTAATTAGCTCTTTGATCGAGTAGCAGCCAAATTTTTCTTTGACAATTTCCAGTATCTGCTTCATTCTTGCGGCTTTGGTCTCGCCCAGCCCGGCAACACGTATTTTGTCGGCAATGTCTTCAACAGAGGCGCCTGAGGTTATCTCCCATGTTGGATATTCCGCTTTCAGTCTGTCGAAGGCCTTGTCCCTGTTCCTGTCATTGGTGTTTTGCGAGAGCACAGTGAGCATAAGCCCATCAAGAGGTTCCTCGTGCTCATATTTTGGGAATGCCGCCTTCTCGCAGCCCCAGAGCCCCTCAAACGCGTCCAGTATCTCTTGGATGTGCTCAGGCTTAGTCTCAGCCATTATGTTTTGATTCCTTTTCTTTTGCCGCATCTGTTTTGGGCTTTTGCTTTTCTTTATTTTTTTTGGGGGGATCAATGAGATCCTGCATTTTCTTTTTATGTCTGTAGGCTCTTTCGATCCAACCTTCCAGACATGTGCCAACTTTTCCGTGAATGGTGCCGACGGAATATGAGCCGTTTCCGTCTATTTTCCCTGCAGCTACACCCGTGAGGATTTCAATTCCTTCATCAATTGTTCTGACACTCCAGATATGGAATTGTCCTTTTTTCACCGCATCGACAACCTCATGGCTCAGCATCAGGTGCTGCTCGTTCTGATGCGGTATCATTACCCCTTGTTCTCCGGTAAGTCCAAACTTTTTGCAGTAGCGGAAGAACCCCTCAACTTTTTCGTTGACGCCGCCGATTGGCTGTACTGAGCCGAATTGGTCAACGGAGCCTGTGACCGCAATCCCCTGCTTCAGAGGAACACCGGAAAGAGCAGAGAGCAAGCAGTAGAGTTCTGTAGATGAGGCACTGTCGCCTTCGATTCCGCCATAGGTCTGTTCAAATGTTATTCTCGCTGATATTGATAGGGGAAAATTCTGGGCGTACATCCGTCCTAGATAGCTGGTGAGAATCATCAGCCCCTTGTTGTGTATGGGCCCCGTCATACTAACTTCTCGCTCAATGTTCACAATGCCTTCCTGACCCATAAAGACATTGGCGGTAATTCGAACAGGCGCGCCGAAGCTGTGGTCTACAAGCTGCAAGACAGTAAGCCCGTTGATCTGTCCTACGACAGAGCCTGAAGTGTCAATGCGTACGACGCCGTCGTTATAGCTTTCTTGTATTTTTTCTTCCAACAAGTTTGAGCGATAGATTTTTTCTTCTATCGCCTTTCTGGCATGAGAGAGACCGACCTGTTTTTTGCCTTCTGTCGCCGCCCAAGCTGTCGCTTCCACTAGTATTTCCGCAACTTTGTTGAATTGTGTTGTCAGCTTGTTTTGGTCTTCTACAAGGCGGGAGGAGTATTCGATTATCTCACCCACCGCCGCGGCAGAAAAGTTAAGTTTACCTTCGTGGGCGACAAAACCGGCAACAAAGCGTGCCAACTGCATCTCCGACTCCGCTGTTCTGGGCATGTCAGTATCAAAATCAGCCTTTATCTTAAATATTTTCTGAAACTCTGGGTCATAGATATTGAGCAAGTAGTAGAGGTAAGGCGTGCCAACCACAACAACCTTCATGTCTATGGGGATGGCTTCGGGGCGAAGAGAGGAAACAGGCACATAACCCAGCTGCTCTCCAAGGTTTTCAATTGATAGTTCACGGCAGCGCAAAACCCTTTTTAACGCATCCCAGGACATGAACTGACGCAAAAGCTCTTCCGCTTCAAGCAGCAGATATCCGCCGTTCGCACGGTGCATGGCTCCGGGCGTGATTCTGCGGAAGTCTGTGTAGAGGTTGCCCTGACGGCTTTCGTAGTCTACTTTGCCGACAAGGTTGTAGTAGATGGGGTTTGTCTCTCTGATAACCGGTGCGCCATCTTGAGGATTGTTGGAAACAAAAGCGTTAACCTCATACCTTGTAAAGTCGACCTCTGCGCCCTCATCCCGCGCTGCAGCTAAAAAGGCGTTAAAATTCGCCACAACATCTTTAGTCAGAGAGTCAAGCCATTCTTCCAGTTTTTTGTTCGGTTTATATTTCGCGCTCAGCTCAGAAAGTATCGGCTCTATTACTGCACGGCATATCTGTTCCTCGAGTTCCTTGATTTTTTCCTTAAGGTCTTTTTCCCTCTCGCGAATCAGGCGAAGAGTCACCAGTGTTTTCTGAGATATATCTTCGGATACTTTCTGAAGGGCATCCTGCTCTTCCTGTGAAAGCTTTTCAAACTCTTCCTGCTGCATTTCACGCAGTACAGCTTCCTGCGGTGCTTCTTCTTTCACATCTTCCGCAACTTTGGCTTCAGCCGCATCGTCATCCGCATCTTCTTTCAGCGGCAAAGCCATAATCATCGGCAGATTGACAAACCCCTGCGGAGTACGCTTGATAGCAAAATTTTGACCTTCCGCCCACAAGCGCAAATCCTCCATCAGTTTATTGACCACTTCTTGGAAGCTTTTTACCAACTGAGCTTTGTTATCTTCGTATTCATTGTTGTCAAAGGCCTTCGACAGAGAAGATTTCATCTCCTCCACTGCCGTTTCCGCATCTTTAGACAGTTCTTTACCCTTACCGGCTGGAAGGTTTATCGCCAATGGTACACTTGCGTCATCAAAGTTGAATACATAGATCCAATCATCAGGCGCAGGCATCTCTTTAGCGGACCGCGCAAGCTCCCGCATCGCGTATGAGGTACGTCCGCTTCCAGGCTCACCAACCATAAAAATATTGTAGCCCTTACTTTTTACCGAAAGGGCAAAATTAACCGCATGAACGGCGCGGTCTTGTCCGACAAGACCTTCCAACTTCTCGACTCCTTTAGTAGTTTTAAATCCAAGAGCCTGAATATCGGCGCACCTTCTTAGTTTGTCCGTTGAAAGTTCTCTATCTTTAATAAGGGACATGTCAAGCCTCCTGACAAAATTCAAACATTCAGCACAAATTTATCCTGTTTTATGTTTCGGTAAACAATAAACGAAAACACTATCCTTACGCAAGGGGGGTTTTACCTTTTACGTTTATATTATTATATACAAATAACAAAAAAAAGAGGGCGGCGAATAAGTCGCAGCCCTCTTTTAATAGTCGATTTCTTTATAAAAGAAATACCTAAAGTTACATCTTCTCTACGTCTGAAGCCTGGGGGCCCTTGCTGCCCTGGGTAATCTCGAAAGATACCTTCTGGCCTTCATCAAGGGTCTTGAAGCCGTCGCCCTGGATTGCGCTGAAGTGCACGAATACGTCGTTGCCTTCGTCTGTGGTGATGAATCCGTAACCCTTAGTTGCGTTAAACCATTTTACTGTGCCGTTGCTTTTCAATGTGTTGCCTCCCAACAGGAAAAATTATAAATCAGACTCTTCGTCCGACAAGCACACTCTAAACTTATATTACCCTCTTGTCAAGCCCATTGAACGAAAATTACCGCATTCTGCCCTAAACTCATGAAATATTGCCCGTTTTTTTGAACCCAATTATAAAAACAGCAGGATCTGTAGATATTCTATAAATTTTTAACATAATAGCCAAAAAATCAAAATATATTGTTCTAATCTATTTTGATTGCCAAATTCAGATATTGTCTGATTAAGTTTGACCTTTATAATATAACCATATTGTCAAACTTAGTTAATAATTCCCGAGGGGGAGATTCTAATGAACATGAATAAATTAACCCAGAAATCACAGGAAGCTTTTTATGAAGCTCAAAATATCGCAATAAGGCATGGGCATCAAGAGATTGAAGGAGAACATCTGGCTCTTGCTTTACTTAATCAGGAGAATGGATTGATTCCCAAACTCCTTGTAAAGATGGATTTACCGGTGGAAAATATAGCCAACGCTCTTGAGATGGAGCTGCGTAAACGTCCGCGCGTTTCAGGAGCAGGGCAGGAATCAGGAAAGATCTATGTCTCCCAGCGCCTTTCAAAGCTTATAGTCACAGCTGAAGAAGAGGCAGATAAGTTAAAGGACGAATACGTGTCAGTAGAGCATCTATTTTTAGCGCTGCTTTCTGAGGGAAGTTCCGCTCCATGCGGAAAAGTTTTCTCCACTTTTACACTTACCAAGGAGATGTTTTTAAAGACTCTGTCCAATGTCAGAGGCAACCAGAGGGTGACAAGCGATAATCCGGAGGATACTTATGATGTACTGGAAAAGTACGGACGCGACCTCGTTAAGGCTGCAAGAGATAATAAACTTGACCCCGTGATCGGCAGAGATGAGGAAATACGCCGTGTCGTCCGCATCCTTAGTAGAAAGACGAAAAACAATCCTGTCCTGATTGGTGAACCTGGAGTCGGTAAAACGGCTATTGTTGAAGGGCTAGCGATACGTATTCTTCGCGGCGATGTGCCGGAAGGACTCAAAGATCGCGCCATCTTCGCTCTGGATATGGGAGCTTTGCTGGCCGGAGCAAAATTCCGCGGTGAGTTTGAGGAACGCCTGAAGGCCGTGCTTAATGAGGTAAAGAAAAGTGAAGGGCGGGTTATCTTATTTATCGACGAACTTCATACCATTGTCGGGGCTGGTAAAGCCGAGGGTGCTATTGACGCCGGCAATATGCTGAAGCCGATGCTGGCAAGAGGAGAACTGCACTGTATCGGAGCGACAACCTTGGAAGAATACCGCAACTATATTGAAAAGGACGCCGCACTTGAAAGGCGTTTTCAGCCTGTACTTGTAGAAGCACCTGACGTTGAAGACACGGTTTCTATTTTACGTGGTTTAAAGGAGAGGTTTCAGCTCCACCATGGCGTGAGAATTCAAGACAATGCCCTTGTTGCCGCGGCAGTACTCTCAAATCGTTATATTTCGGACAGGTTCTTGCCGGATAAAGCTATTGACTTGGTAGACGAAGCCTGCGCTATGATTAGAACAGATATTGATTCTATGCCGGCTGAACTTGACGATGTCTCCCGCAGAGTGATGCAGTTGGAGATTGAAGAAGCCGCTTTGAAAAATGAGAAGGACAAAGCCAGCAAAGAACGCCTAGATACTTTGCAGAAGGAACTCGCTGACCGTAAGGAACAAGCTAACACTTTGCGGGCGCAGTATGAGACTGAAAAGCAAAATATCGCTAAAGTTCGCGGTATCCGCGAGGAAATTGAACAGATACGCCACGATATTGAGAAGGCTGAGCGTGAGTATGACCTTAACAAAGCAGCTCAGCTTCGCCACGGAACATTGCCGGAACTGGAGAAGAAGCTTGAAGCGGAAGAGAAAGCCACTGCGGCAAGCGGCGGTGCAAGACTGCTTAGGGAAGAAGTCACTGATGACGAGATCGCTCAGATTGTGGCTAAATGGACCGGCATTCCGGTAACACGCCTGGTTGAGGGCGAACGGGAGAAACTGCTTCATCTTGATAACCTGCTGCATGAACGGGTGGTCGGGCAAGATGAGGCGGTGGAGCTGGTAGCGGATGCGGTGCTGCGCGCGAGATCCGGCATCAAAGATCCTAAACGCCCGATAGGCTCATTTATCTTCCTGGGTCCCACCGGAGTCGGCAAGACAGAACTAGCTAGGGCGCTTGCAGAATCATTGTTTGACTCCGAGGAGAATATCGTCCGCATAGATATGTCAGAATATATGGAGAAGCACTCCGTTTCCAGACTTGTTGGCGCCCCTCCGGGATATGTAGGCTATGATGAGGGAGGTCAGCTTACGGAAGCAGTTCGCAGACATCCATATTCGGTGGTGCTGTTTGATGAAATAGAGAAAGCTCATCCCGATGTGTTCAACATTTTATTGCAGATACTTGATGACGGTAGAGTAACAGACAGCCACGGACGCACAGTGAGTTTTAAGAACTGCGTTATCATCATGACCAGCAATATCGGCGCACAGACGCTTATAAACGGCATGAACAATGAAAACGGAGATATCTCCGAACAAGCAAGAGATAGCGTCTCTGCTGCGCTTAGAGCACACTTCAGACCGGAATTTCTCAACAGGATCGACGAAATAATCTTTTTTAAGCCTTTGCGCCTCGAAGAAATTTCTGCCATCGTCAGACTGCTGCTTAAACAGCTGGAAGCTAGACTGCGTGATAGAAACATTACGTTGGAAGTCACGGAGGACGCGCTTAATACTGCAGCGCGCAGCGGTTATGACCCAGTATACGGAGCGCGTCCTCTTAAGAGATATTTGCAGAAGAAGCTGGAAACGCAAATCGCCAGACTGATCATTGGCGGCGAGGTTCCCGAAGGCTCGGTGATAAAGGTGGAAAGTCAGGGAGGAGACCTGATTGTTCATATCAAAAAACCTGAAAATGTGTGACAGTAGCAATAAACGCATGGAGGCGGGTATAATATGTTCCGCTTCCATGCTTCGCAATTTCTATACAAACCATTCAAGGAGGAAAAACAATGTCAACCAACATCGAAAAACATGAATTTCAAAGCGAGGCCAAACAGGTACTTGAACTGATGATTCACTCTGTTTATTCAAACCCCGATATCTTCCTTAGAGAATTGATATCAAACGCTTCCGACGCGATAGACAAGCTTCGCATCGAAGGGTTGAGCCATGCAGATCTGGCCGACCTCGCCAAAGAGGGAAGAATAGATATCGTTATAGATAAGAACGAAGGCACTTTAACAATTTCCGACAATGGTATTGGTATGACAAGGGAAGAGCTGACATCATACCTGGGAACAATCGCCCGAAGCGGCACAAAAGAATTTATGAAAGCCATGCAGGAAGCTAAATCGGGAGCGAACAACGATCTTATCGGACAATTCGGAGTAGGCTTCTATTCCAGCTTTATTGCCGCTGATAAGGTTACGGTGATTACACGAAAAGCTGGGACAAGTGAAAGTTCGCTTTGGGAGTCAGAGGGCGACGGGACTTATACTATTACCGACGGAGAGCGCGATACACATGGGACAACCATAACCCTGCATATGAAGAAAGCAGAGGAGAAGGACGAGGACGATATCCGCAAGGACTATCTTTCAGAGTGGACACTGCGCGGCATTATCAAGGAATATTCTGATTTTGTCACCTATCCCATCATGCTAACCGATAAAGATAAGGAAAAGAAAGAGGACGATAAGGAAGAGCCAGTTAACTCGATGAAGGCTCTTTGGACACGCCCTGAAAGCGAAGTCTCCGAGGAAGAGTACAAAGAGTTTTACCGCCACATCACACACGACTGGGACGATCCGCTGGAGCGTATTTCATACAAGGCGGAGGGCAGCAGTGAGTTTAAAGCGCTGTTATACATCCCTTCACGCCCGCCGATGGACCTTTTCTATCAGGATGGCAAGCATGGAATTCAGCTTTATATCCGCAGGGTCTTTATTATGAACGACTGTCGCGAGCTGATTCCGGAATATTTACGTTTTGTTAAGGGCGTAGTTGATTCAGAGGACCTGTCTTTAAACGTTTCACGCGAGATCTTGCAGCAAGACAAGCAAACTGTGATGATCAAAAACAGCCTTACGCGTAAAATTCTCGATTCTCTCCGTAAAATGAAACTGGATAGAGACGAAGACTATAAAAAATTCTGGCAGATATTTGGACTTGTTCTAAAAGAGGGTATTGTTTCTGACATCAAAAACCGTGAACAGATTATGAAGCTTTGCCTGTTGGATAGCTCAAACGGCGGTAAAACAACCCTTGAGCAGTATGTTGAGCACATGGCGGGTGGACAGAAAAAGATTTATTATATTACCGGCGGCTCAAGCGAAAATCTGGCAAACTCTCCAAAGCTTGAATCGTTTAAAAAGAAGAACATCGAAGTACTCCTTCTCAGTGACGCAGTAGATCGGAAGAGCGTCGTGTAGGGAAAGAGTGTCTTCGCC
>CAZFWP010000082.1:0-8383 GCA_964522805.1 uncultured Synergistaceae bacterium
CAAAAACCCCGCTGGCATTGTCGAAGGATCCGCTCTTATAAACTCAGGCAGCATTGAAGTAATGCGCGCCGGTACCAACTGGTTCACCTCTGCATGTTCATATGTAGGCTTCTGTATGCTCTGGCTCGCAGCTTTCCTTGCGGCTCTCGGCAAACGCGCCAACAGTGCTAAAGAAGCTGTGCTTGGTACTACTTTCGGAGCAATCGGCTTCGCTGCTGGCTGTATCATAATGATGCTCGGCCTCCTTGCCAACATCAAGACAGTTGCTGGCAGTCAGATTCCGTCACTTCTTCTTGCCGGTGAAATCAGTCACATCTTCGCTACCGTATTCTCAGCGATAATCTTTGTCGGAATCTACACCACGGCAGTTCCTCTTCTCTGGCAGTGCTCAGCCAGATTCGCGGAAGAAAAGTCAAAGAATTTCTACATCCTTACAATTGTGCTGGCTGCGGCAGGTTGCTTCATAGGTTTGGCCCTCCCCTTCAACAAGCTTGTAAACATCATCTACGGAATCAACGGTTACGTAGGAATTCTTCTCCTGGCCTTCATCGTTGTGAAGGACGTCAGAACACGTTTTGCTAAGTAGTAAAGAATCTTAAAATAACAATTACAAAAATGCCGCCTCTCTTATAAGGGCGGCATTTTTGTATGTAAGCCGATTATCATTCGAATAAAAAATCCCCCGCCTGCCAATTGACAAGCGGAGGATTTTGTCTATTTATCCAGCCATCTTTCCATGTTGGAAATGAAGAGCTTCTGCAGGTGCTGCGCTACTGGGCCGGGCTTTCCGTTGCCTATTTTCTGCTCTCCCACTCTCACTACCGGGAGCACTTCTTTTACGGAGCCGGTTATAAAAGCTTCGTCGGCACGAGCGAGCTCGCTTTCCAGCGGGCAGCGTTCTTCTATCTTGAAATTGGCTTCTTTAGCCAGAGTAAGTATTATGTCGCGTGTCACGCCCTTCAAAACTTTGCCGACCGGAGCTGTGACTATTTTCCCGTCTATGCAGATGTAGAAGTTACTGCTCATTGCCTCTGTTATCTCTCCCTCAGGCGTGATATAGAGAGATTCAAAATTTCCTGATGTCGATTTTGAAAGCGGTATTAGGCCGAAAAGGTAGTTTGTGCTCTTTATCAGCGGAAAAGGTCTGTTCTGTCTGTTCGGTTCTAGAGCGATGCCGTCCCTCTGCTCTTCAATTGTAGGTTTATGTACTTCGTCAAAAATTATAAAAAATCTTGGTTGTGGAAAATGTCCCTTATTATTAACATCGCCGCCGGTAATATATGGCTTTGCCAGACCGTCTTTAGGAGTGTCTTCTCTTTTTAGTCCCTCTTTAATAAGTTCGGGCAGCTTGGAAATAATGTCGGCTGCTTCAATTCCGGCTCCCGCTGCGCTTCCTGCCAGCCTTTCCAAATGGGGCATCATGGCAAAAGGTCTTCCCTCATATACTCTAATTGACTCGAAAGCCCCGACTCCGCGCTGAATGGACATATCTGTTACAGGTATGGCGCACTCGGAAACAGGAGCGAATTTTCCATTAAAATAACAGATGGACATAGTAAAAATTCCTTCTTTCAACGAATTTATTGTACAGATAAAAGTATACCTCTAAATTATGCTTTTCAGGAAGAGATACCTGATGACAGCTTTACTATTAAGTCAATTTACTGATTTGTATTTTTGTTGCTCGTCTATAATAGCAATATAAAGAATTAAGGTATCTCAATACCTTAATATGAAAGGCAGAAAAATTGACAAAAATATTTGGTTTTAGCGAAGCCACATATATAGCTCTTCACAGCATGGGGCTGATTGCGGAGAAAAACGGTGATAGGTTGTCAATTAGAGAGATGGCAAAGAAACTTGGCGTTTCAGAAGCTCATCTGGCAAAGGTTATCTTAAGGCTGTCGCGTTCTGAATTAATTAATACAACAAGAGGTCCCGGGGGCGGTGCCGTCTTGGCGAGGTCGGCCAAAGAAATCACTTATCTCGATATCGTTGAGTCAATAGAGGGGCCGATATCAGATGGCGGTTGTGTTTTCGGTAAGGAAAAATGTGTCTACAAAAACTGTATGTTTAAGGGTTTTCTTTCCAAAATTACTAATGAAACAAGAGCGTGGCTTGAGTCGAACACGCTTGAAGATTTTGAAGTGCAAAAGTTTGCTCAAAGAGAAAGTGACTGAAGGTCAAGGGGGATATGGGGAATGAAAATGCGAAAAATTATCAAAATAGACGAAGGAAAATGTGACGGCTGCGGTATTTGCGCCGAGGCATGTCACGAGGGAGCCATCGTCGTAGAAAACGGTAAGGCCAAATTAATCAGCGAAACATATTGCGACGGATTGGGAGACTGTATCGGTGAATGCCCGCGCGGGGCAATATCATTTGAGACCCGTGAAGCGGCAGCCTATGATGAAGCCGCGGTAAAAGCTAAAATGGCTGCGAAGAAAACGCATGCAGCCACATTGCCTTGCGGTTGTCCGGGAACAATGGCGCGTGAACTAAAACCGGCGTCGGTAATGCCCAGCCACAGCGGCGAAAAATGTGTATGTTCTAATGAATCAGAGCTTCGCAACTGGCCGGTACAGCTTTCTCTGGTTCCCGTTCAGGCTCCTTACTTGCAAAGTGCGCACCTGCTTATCGCGGCTGACTGCACTGCCTTTTCCTGCCCTAACTTTCACAGTGAACTGCTCCCTGGGAGAATATGCCTTGTAGGGTGTCCCAAACTGGACGAAACAGAACCATATATAGATAAGCTTACAGAAATAATCAAAGTAAACGGAATTGAACGTATTGACGTAGCCTACATGGAAGTTCCCTGCTGCGGCGGATTGGTGCGCTTGGTGGAAGATGCTGTCGCGCGCTCTGGGATGGGAATAAGGCTAAAACTTATCAAACTTGGACTAAACGGTAAATTTATTGAAGTTAGAGAGATGTTTCCACAATAAAACGATTGCCGCTTAGGCGGAAGAAGGGAAGTGCAGAGATGTTTTGTTATCAGTGTGAGCAGTGCGCAAAGGGTACAGGCTGTACGGTAGTTGGAGTGTGCGGTAAGGACCAGAACACCGCCAACCTCCAGGATTTACTTCTTCATGATACGATGGAGCTGGCTAAGACGGCATCTGCGGTAAAGTATTATGCGGAGGCAACTGCCAAGATTGTGATCGATAATTTATTCAGCACCGTCACAAATGTAAATTTTGACTCTGCGGACATCGCCGAGCTGATCAGAATTACCAGGGAAGAAGAGTATGACATCGTCCGCCGCTGTAATCCGGAATGTGGCGGCAGTGAGGGTGAATGCCATTGCGGTGCTCATGAAGCTTCCACACCGGAGCTTCTTGCTGAAGCGGCGAGCTATTCTCCCCAGGCTGATATAGATAAGTACGGAGCGGATCTTGGCGGTCTCAAATGGCTGGCTGTATACGGTTTGAAAGGTATGGCTTCCTATGCTCACCATGCTTGGGTTCTGGGACAGAAAGACAGTGAAGTCAACAAATTCTTTATTGACTCGCTGGCCTCTTTGCTGGAAGAGAACATTACCGTGGAATCCATGTTGGCGCTAAACCTCAAAATCGGTGAGGTCAATTTGAAGGTGATGGAGCTTCTTGATGCTGCCAATACAGGGACATATGGGCATCCTGAGCCAACAATGGTCAGGGTAACCCCGATAAAGGGCAAAGCCATACTGGTTTCCGGCCATGACCTTGCGGATTTGGAAGAACTGCTCAAGCAGACGGAGGGCAAGGGTATCAATATCTACACTCATGGAGAGATGCTTCCATGCAACGCCTATCCAGGCCTGAAAAAATACCCGCACCTTGTAGGAAATTACGGCGGTGCTTGGCAGGATCAGCAGAAGGAATTTGACGCGTTCCCCGGGGCGATTTTGATGACGACAAACTGCATTCAGAAGCCCAAAGAGAGCTACATCTCGCGCATTTTCACCTGCGGATTGGTGGAGTGGCCTGGAGCTGTACATATAAAAGACAAAAATTTTGATCCCGTCATAGCGGCGGCGCAGGCAGCTGCAGGATTTACCGAAGATGCGCCGGAGAAGAAAATAATGATTGGATTTGCCCGTAACTCTGTGCTTGGAGCGGCAGGCAAAGTCGTTGAACTTGTGAAGGAAGGAAAAATTCGTCACTTCTTCTTAGTAGGAGGCTGCGACGGAGCGAAAAGCGGGCGTAATTATTACACCGAGTTTGCGGAGCAAGCTCCTTCTGATACAGTGATATTGACCTTGGCCTGTGGCAAGTACCGCTTTAACAAACTTGAATTCGGCGATATTGAGGGAATCCCCCGCCTCTTAGACTGCGGTCAGTGCAACGACGCCTATTCGGCAATCAGAATAGCTGCAGCACTTGCGGAAGTCTTTAAAACAGATGTAAACGGGCTGCCGCTTTCTCTGATACTCTCATGGTATGAACAAAAGGCCGTATGTATCCTCCTGACCTTACTTCACTTGGGTATCAAGGACATTCGCCTCGGGCCGAGCCTCCCTGCTTTTATCGGGCCTGCTGTGCTGAATGTCCTCGTGGAAAAATTTGCCGTCAAGCCGATTACTACAGCAGCGGAAGATTTAAAGACAATTCTTGGATAATAAATATTAAATAATCAATAAAAAACAGGGACTCCGGCTATTCGGAGTCCCTGTTTTTTTTATGGGCAAATTCCTACCTGTTTAACCAGTGTGGTGCAAGAACAGCCAAATAAGCAATTTCGTTAAGGCAATTGGCTGCTAACGGCGGCTTACAGTACGACTTGCTTTTGCCATGTCAGTCCTTGCAAATATAAACTAGCCGCGGACGTGCCGCCTAAATGCCCTGACACCGGTGCAACTAAATGAAATAATTGCGATGATTGAATTATAGTTTAGTATAAATTGAAATATGTTTTTGCTTGACACGGTCACCATTCCATGGTATATGTATGTAAATATATTACAATATTCATGAAATTATATTTATTTATTGACTGTAAGTTTAATAATATGAAATAACTTTGCTCATGTCCTATCGTTGTTTATCCTCTCCACTTTGACTGCTTGTCTTTAGGAGGGGGAGTTGAGCTGGATGCATCATATTCTTTGGGGGGTGATTTATGCTTATCAAATCCTAGATAAGTTATTATGCACATTCTACGAATGGGCAGACGACCGTTTGTTGGAATATGAGTGATTTATGTCGCTTTCTTAGGCTATCTAAGGAGCAATAGGGGCTTCTTACTGCAGCTCAAGCAATTATTAAAAATAACTGGGGAAGAATAATTGCCGAAGATAGTTCCGTTTAATAACATTTACTGACACATGTGTAGATATAAGGTAAGTTAAAGTTTTGATTTCTAAGAAATTTACATAAAACATAGCTTATTACATTTCTTTTCGTTCTTTTAATAACCATATCAGCTTATATCCTTATATAACAGTAGTAGTTATTACGCAATATATCTCTAAAATACTTATCTAATAAACTAATATATTATTAATTATACTATAATTTGCAAAAAATTCTGCAAGAATATTGTTTTATTTTAAAAATATAAGTTTAAATTTAACTAATTTGCAAGGAGACCGAATAATATGAAGGTAAATATTTTTAAAAAAGTCATTCTTTTTGCTTTTATTACCTTATTGCCATTAACTTATGCTCAGACAGCCCAAGGAGGGGCTTTTGATAATACTAACTATGGCTGGTTGAATTCAACCTTAAGCGATTACTGTACCGCAGTTGGATACAATAATACCTCATCGGGACTGCTCAGTAATGCATTTGGCTATAATAACCTTGCCTCTAATGTGGGAGCTTCTGCTTTGGGTTATCTCAATACTGCTTCGGGGTATAACAGTTCAGCTTTAGGATTCTATAATCAGGCAACACATAATAGTTCGTCTGCCTTGGGATACATGAACCAGGCATTTGGTTTGAGCAGTACTGCGGTGGGAACTAACAATAAAATTACAGCTAATGGATCAATGAGTATGGCGATAGGCATTAAAAATGCGGTTTCTGGGGCAGCAAGCTCAGCTTTTGGGCTGAACAATAATATTTCAGGTTCCAATAGTTCGGCATTTGGAGCAAATAATAATGTTACTGGCTCGTATAGTACTGCTCTAGGATACGGGAATACAGTTTCGGATATAAAATCTATTGCGATTGGCACCTCTGCGCAAAGCACTTCCGCTGGGACGGTTGCTATTGGCGATAGTGCGCAGGCTAAGGGGGTTGATGCAATAGCTTTGGGTAGTGGTGCGGCTGCAAATGATACGAAAGGAATCGCGATAGGAAAAGCTGCGTCCACAGCCGGAGGAAGTTCTATTGCTATTGGAGCTGATGCATCTGTAACTGCAACGCAAAGTGCCATTGCAATTGGGACGGGCTCAAGAGCGTCAGGCGGATGGTCAACAAGCCTAGGAATAGGAGCAAAGTCTTCTGGCGGGTCGGCAACGGCTTTAGGAAGGGACACTTCCGCCGAGGGCCTTAACAGTGTAGCTGTGGGGACGCAATCCGTTGGACAGGGTAACCTCTCTGTAGCCGTTGGGTATGTAGCTAAAGCTTCGACACAGTCCATTGCTATGGGTGCTCTAAGCAATGCATCCGCAGGAAATGCAATTAGTATGGGCACAAAAGCATCAGCCAGCAAAAATAACGCGGTAGCCATAGGGGCCTTATCCAAAGCTGATGGCGTAAACAGTATCGCAATGGGTGCCGGGGCAGTGGCATCTGGAGAATCCTCAATTTCTATAGGAACAAAAAATACTGTTATTGGGGACAATTCAGGGGCTATCGGTGATCCAAGCTACGTAGGCGGAGCCAGCAGCTATTCTCTGGGAAATAACAACTATATCGGAGATGCGTCTAATAACGTATTTATTTTGGGAAACAACGTTAGGATAGGGGAAGACGGTTCCGATGTATCAGGGGCCACTGCTCTCGGTATCAGTACAGAGGTTTCAGTTGCAGGCGGAGTTGCCTTGGGGGAAGGATCCGTAGCTTCGACGGCTGCCGGAATAACAGGGTATGACCCTGTTACAGATGCTGTCTCAGCAAAGACATCACCCATCTGGGTTTCGAGCAGAGCAGCAGTTTCTATAGGCAACGGGGCAGAAGATACTCGCCAGATAACAGGAGTGGCCGCCGGCACGGCTGAAACCGATGTCGTTAATGTGGCACAGCTTAAGGCATTGAGTGAAGTCGCAGTTAAATATGATTCTCCTGAAAAAAATAAAATAACCCTTGGCGGCGCAGGAACAGCACATGATCCTGTACAGATTACCAACGTTGCTCCCGGGCAAATTAGTTTCAACAGCACTGATGCAGTTAACGGGGGACAAATCCACAATACCGCACAGTCTATAGCAAATAACTTTGGTGGCGGTTCTTATGTAATGCAGGACGGTAGCGTGTCTGCGCCAACCTATAATATATTTGGGGACACATACAACAATGTGGGGGATGCTTTTGGAGCCATAACCAGAGGAATTGACAGGCTGGATTCTGACATCAGAGAGACTGGTTCTTTCAGCGCAGCGCTGACAGCGCTAAAACCCATCCAGTATGATCCGATGGAGCCAAGCCAGATAATGGCAGGAGTAGGCCATTACCGTAATGAGTGGTCAGTAGCCCTTGGTCTGGCTCACTACACTAAAGAGGACACACTCCTTCATGCCGGCTTTGCGATGAACGGAGGCGGACGCGCAATGGTAAATGCAGGAATTACATGGAAATTCGGCGGCAGCGAAAAAGACAAGAAAAAACTCCCCGAACGCTATAGGGACGGACCTATCAGTAGTGTATATGTAATGCAGCAGGAAAACATACAGCTGCAGAACAAGGTCCAGGAACAGGAAGAGAAAATTACACAGCTTGCCAAAGAGAACAGCGAAATAAAGGAACGCCTTGCAGAAATTATGAAAAAACTTGATATATAACTTTAAATCTTCGGTAATCTATAGTAGGTATAGCATGAAGCCCTGTTTTTGGGGCTTCATGCTATTTTTTGATGCTAGGGATGTCCTATATGTTTGATCCTAGCGGTGCAAAAAGAGCAAAATAGCCAAATAAGCAATTTTATTAAGGAAATTAGCAATAAGCCTCGTCTGGGAGGCACGACGTATTTTTGCCGTATCTGTCCTTTAAACACAAGCTCTACGCAAGTGAGCGGGCTAAATGACCTACGCTAACGCAGTATTACGAAATAATTGGAGCATTTTAATAAAATATAGTTCAATAAAACCAGAATTATGTTTTTATGCTTGACAAAAATACTCTGAGGTGGTATCTATATATAAAATAGTTAATAAATTCATGATTTTATATTTTAATATTAATTATTAATATAGTCACATAAGGCGGATTGTATGCTCTTTTTGAGGTCCAACTACCTC
>CAZFWP010000083.1:0-8190 GCA_964522805.1 uncultured Synergistaceae bacterium
AACCTTAGCTTGGTAATAATACGGCTATTTGATCAATTTGAAGCTGCCTATGCTATTTACGCGACAAGCAGGACTAAAGAACTCTAGGGTCCCCCAGCAATAGACGTATGCTCCGGCACAAGAACGTTACCACCATTTATCGGCACAGCAAAATGACACAGCCATAGGCCACGCTTTTTTCCTTATACCGTGTTATGTACGGGCGCAATATAAACTTATGTCCTTTGTGCAGCGAAATTGACTGCGTCGTCATCTTGAAATCGGCACTAATAGGATAAAAAATATCAATACAGCAAATTTTTCCCGCATGTACTGAGCCTGACCGGTTATTTTTTGAAACTAACTTTAGAAAGTTAAAAGTGAAACGACCAAATTTATATCGATAGCCATCCGTTTAAATGTTCTGATAATTTATTCTTTTTAAATGTGACGGTTATTTTACACATTTAATACAATTTTAGCTTGACAGATTCTGCCATCAGAGATAGAAAGATATGTAGTAGAAGCGTTATTAATTTACACTGATGGGGGGAGACAAAATGAGGGATCGCACAGTGCTTACTGCCAGACATATGCTAATGGCGCTTTTGTCTGTCATGGCGCTCGTTATTGTATGTGTTGTCCCTTCCTTGGCTGACGTTCCCCATGATGAGAATATCGCCGGTATCAGCTCCGCCTTTGCGGAACGTAACAAGCAGGACACGCTCACCGTTCCCCAAGAAGATCTCACAGACAAACTTAATGGACGCAGAATATCCCCAGCACTGCTCTCTTACAGCCCAGAAGCTGCAGAGCTTGAAGACCTCTCGCATCGCACGCGTTCAGGAATCTCTCAAGTCTCGGATAAACTGGTTGCTATAGATTCATCGGCAGACTCATCAGTACTATTATGTTCCCAGAGGAAAGATGCTTCTTGTATTTCTGACATATCTGCGTCACTTTTTGTAAAAGCTACTCATAAAAGAGAATAATCCCCCAAGGACTGATAGCATTTATATGCGCCCCATGCCTTGCCTCTCGCTTGCGCATGCTGTTTATGTCTATTATTGTACGGGTATATAGGGGGATTTTATATGATCAGCAAAGATGAATCAACAACAACAAAATATTACGGCGCATCGCAGTATAACAAAGAGAGAACCAATCACTCGCAGTTTAATGACGGAGCCGGACTTTTTTGGCCAGCAGACGCTTTTTCTCACACAAATAAAAAAACAAGTGGGCAGGACGCAGCCAGAAACAGATAACACCTACTTCAAACATAAAAGAGAGCCGGAAATTTGTTTTCTGGCTCTCTTTTTATGCTATACTTTGAATTTCTAATTTTTAATGATTATTAACCTAATAAATTGATAGTATATAGGAAAATCAATAACAACAGCATAATATCACTGCCAATTCTTTTCGTTCACAGATTAAATTGCGCTAACCATTTAGAGACAAGAAAACTTAATGGTGGTGTCCGCTATGAGAACCGCACTCGCTGTCCCAGCCGGAAAGGGTCTCAACTCCATGACGCAAAGCAGGCGAAATAGCTTCAAAGCACTGACGCACACCTCGCTGGCTTCCTGGAAAAGCGACTACCAGCGTTTTGCCGATAATGACCGCGACGCTTCTAGTCAAGAACGCACGCGGAGTATGCACCAGCGTTTTAATTCTCATCATTTCACCAAAGCCGGGAACCTCTTTTTCCGCAATCGAAAGCAGTGCTTCTGGAGTGACGTCTCTCGGGGATAACCCAGTTCCGCCGGTAGTAAGCACGAGGTTATACCCCTTATGCACCCAGTTCTTCACAGATGCGATAATTTCCTCTTTGTCATCGGGGATAATTTTTCTCTCACAAACAGAACCTCCGAGAGCGGCTATCAGCGATTCCAACTCTGGTCCGGCAGTGTCGGTTCTTTCCCCGCGGCTTCCCTTGTCACTCACTGTGAGCACACCCACAGTCATGGCTCGCCACACTTCGAATTTGGCTGATACACTCATAAAACCGTTTTTGATGACTTCAAAACTTGCATCGCTTGCCCGCCAGCGAAGCAATAGATCACTATCCCCGACGGCAAGAAAGTCCCCTCCGTTTATAAGAGTATTTGGCGGAAGGACAATGGTCATTGATTGTATCGCATTATCGTCTGTGAGAGTCTCACCGCAGCATGAATATCTGACAGCAATTGGCACTTCGTTAACACAGCTTTGTCCTGCGGCATTTTTGTGCACGTAGCACAGAGTGTGGTCACCGATAAGCGAGGGAGCATATAATCTATGTATTCTCATTCGGAATACCCCTTTCCTGCGTTCCATTCACCGCTCTTACCGCCTGTTTTACGGATTAAGCGGATGTCACGGACTACCATTCCTTTATCTATGCCTTTACACATGTCATAAAAGCAGAGGGCTGCAGAAGAAACGCCTGTTAAGGCCTCCATCTCGACCCCAGTAACCTCATTTGCAGTCGCCTCACAGGTGATTTTGACTGCTTTTTTCTCATGGTCAAGATCGCATTTCACACTAACATTATCTAATCTGATAGTATGGCAAAGCGGAATCAGCTCCGGTGTTTTTTTGGCGCCCATAATACCGGCTAGCTCGGCAATGGGAAACGGGTTGCCTTTTTTCACGCTACCGTGAGCCACCACCTCATATATTGTTTCGGGAAGGTCCACCCAACCCTCCGCCCAAGCAGTGCGGCTGGTGACGCTCTTTTTACTGACATCAACCAAGGTTGGACGTCCGTCATTATCAAAGTGAGTGTAATCCGCCATTGTTTTTATCCTCCAATACCAGACATATGGAGCTCACCAGTTCTGACATCATTCCAACATTTAGGTTTGCTCTTTATGCTTTCAAGTATTTTATTTTCCAACACGGTAATGTCCGTGTTAGCAATGTATTCTCTTAAGGGTATCTCCGTAGGGCTGAAAAGGCAGGTGCGCAAGTTTCCTGAAGCTGAAACTCTCAGCCTGTTGCAGTTGCGGCAGAAATGGTTTGATACTGCCGTTATTATACCGATTGAGTCACCTGTTCTCTCATTGTAATAATACTGCGCCGGACCGTCTTCAGGCAAACCTGATTTTTCCGCTTTCCAGTATCCTCCTTCTGGCAGTAATTTTAAAATATCAACGCCGCTGATAAAATCTTCTTTGTTCCATACGGAATCTTCCAGCGGCATAAATTCTATCAGCCGCAACAACAAACCGTTTTCCTTTGCAAAGCGCATTAGAGCGGGGATTTCCATATCATTAAAACCTTTGATTAATACAGCGTTCAGCTTGAGATTTTTCATCCCGGCAGCTGCGGCCGCTTTAATGCCGGAAATAACGGCATTAAAATTTCCGATTCTGGTGATAGAAGCAAATTTTTGTTCATCAAGCGTATCTAAACTGATATTGAGGGAATGAATGCCAATGTCAGCTAAATGCGCCGCATAGGGTTCAAGCAGCGAAGCATTTGTCGTCAGGGCTATTTTCATCTCGGGAAAGGCAGATTTCAAGCCTTGCAGAAATGGAAGCATATCCTTTCTTACAAGCGGCTCTCCGCCTGTGAAGCGAAATTTTCTCACGCCTAAATTCCAGAACGCTTCACACAAGCGTTTAATCTCTTCGTATCTCAGTATGTCACTGTGCTTAATGCACTCAACACCATCGGCAGGCATACAGTAAGTACAGCGAAAGTTACATCTGTCTGTGACCGAGATGCGTACATAATTCAGAGAACGTCCATACTCATCTATCAGCACGGCCATCTGTAACCACCCATTTTATCCACTCTATTCCTCCATTCTTCATCTTTCAAGCTCTCTAAAAGAGCCTTTACTGAAGGGTGAAGGATATATTCGTCGGGGATAACCAGCTCGTAAGGTTCTTCTGCTAGGGGGATAAAGTCAAGCCCCAATGCGTCAGCCGCTGATTTGATGCCTAAAGTTGCGTCAGCAAGTCCTGTATAGACTCTATTCGCCGCTTCCATATGTGTGGTGCATTGCTGCGCATAGCCCTTTATTTCTGATGACGGCTTGCCGTATTTTTTTAACAAGTGGTCAAAGAGCACTCTTGTTCCTGCGCCCGGCTGTCTGTTGGAAAAGACGAAGTCGCCGCGGCAGAGATCTTCAAAACTATTTATCTTGCATGGATTGCCTTTTTGAACAATGATGCCCTGCATTCTATAGAATACAAGGATTCTGTGCCACTTGCTCCCGCCGGAGAACTTTTCGATAAAGCTGTCATTATATGTGCCATCTCTGTCGTCAAGGAGGTGCGCCGCAGCCACGTGGCACTCTCCCCGTCCCATCGCCGCAAGTCCGCCCATACTGCCAACGGCGCGTGAAACTAAATCTCCGCCCCGTTTTCTTATAGGAGTAACAAGCAGCTGAATTGCTGGATCATCGGAACCCTGAAAGAGGATTCTTTTGTTGAAGTCCACGGTTCTTGTCATCCAAACGTCAATGTCCATGCCCTTTTCACATTCAAGGGCTGATGGAGGCAAGAGGGCGATGCCGTCTGACTCCGCCAGCGCCCAAAGGACGCTGGCCCCTGATGTGAGAGCCCAGCTGTAAAGCACTCCGCCTACCACTGCGGTCTTTACGCGCAGCCATTCTCTGATACCAGCTGGGGACGAGTGCTGAACGAGTAGTTTTGCAGAGCGGGTCTCTTTAGCAGAGATTGCTTTTTTTACGAGCGGCGTCAATTCCTCTTCTTCAGAAGAGAGGAAGGCGAGCAGAGGGTAGACAAGGCCCCAAAGCACCACTGTGGTGGACATGGGAAAGCCTGGAAGACAAATAACTGGTTTTCCTCTTACAGCGGCCGCTATGGCTGGGCGCCCAGGTTTCATGCGCAGCCAGCGAAACAGGATATTTCCGCTCTGTTCGAGAACTTCAAGTGTATGGTCCCTCTTGCCTTTGGCGGAACCTGCTCCAACCAGCACGAGATCATACTTTTCTGCACCATACTCCACCTTTTCTTTTAAGATCTCAGCATTGTCGGGAAGTATCGGCGATATGTCTACCTCATAGCCCCAGTTGCGGAAGGAGGCTTCGATAAAGAGGGAGTTGCTCTCCGCGACTGTTCCGGACTTGGGTTTTGTGTCAGCTAGCCACATTTCTTTGGCGATGATTTCATCTCCAGTGGGGATGAAAAGTGCCTTAGGTTTTCTCGCTACAGGAACTCTGTCAATTCCGGCGCAGAGAAAGAGTGAGATTAATGCAGGAGAGACAACCTCCCCCTCACGGGCGATTATCTGGCCTGCCATAACATCTTCTCCAAGAGGGCGAATATTAGCCGATGGGGTGAGGGTCTTTAGCACCATTAAATCCTCACCGTCCAGCGATGAATCCTCAACCATTAAAACAGCGTTGGCCTGCTGCGGCACATCGGCACCTGTGTTCATCCAAGCGTAGTCTCCGCTTTTAATACGCTTCGGAGTTGCAGGGGACGCTCCAATAGTCGCGGCCGCATCTATGGCATAGCCGTCTACCGCTGAAGCCGCATAGTGGGGCACGTTTCTGCCGGCGGTAATATCAGCAGTCAGTGTGTGTCCCAGAGCTTCCGCGATGTTAAGTTCCGTATAAAATAAACCGCGAAGACTTTTGAAAGCTTCCTTTAAAATCGACACAGCCTCTTCAAGATAGACATGTTCTGGATACTGCTTTACCATAACCATACCTCCACGCGTTCCCCGGTTCTGGCAGTTTCTCTGTTCTCGGGCATACGTATCATACCATCAGCAGCGGCAAGTACAGAAATATACCCCGACTTGGCTGATAGAGGAAGCACTCTTCCGTCCGCCGTAATACGGCAGGGGGTAAACTCTTCAGGCCCGGTTTTGGCATTGATATCACCGGCAAGTTCCATAAATATTTTATGTATGAATTTATCGTCAGGAGAGCCGGAAATCTTCAGTAATAAAGGCAACAGCATCACGTATGCCGCAGTAAGACAGGAAAGTGGGTGTCCGGGAAGACTGATAACCAATTTTTTGCTTTCAAGACAGCCCGCCACCAGAGTAGGTTTTCCGGGAACAATGTTAATGCCGCGAATAAGCAACCCCGGTGAGGGAAGCGATTCCAATACTCTTGAGCAATGGTCTCTGGTTCCTACTGATGAGCCGCCACTGAGAATCAGCACATCACATTTTTCCATCTCTTCGCGCACTCTCTGTTCAAATGCATCACCGTCATCACAAATGATTCCGCAGTATTTTGCCGGGAATCCATATTTATCAAGAATAGTTTTTATTGCGATTCCGTTTACATCGCGGATACAGCCTGGAGGAAGAGGAGACGTATCTACTGTCACAATTTCGTCTCCGGTGCTGATGATGCTGATGCGAATATCCTGCACAGAAACTCTGCTTTTGCCTACCGTGGCAAGAAGGCTCACAGTGCGAAAATCAACTAAAGAACCCTGCTTAAGTATCTCAGCCCCCTTGGTAAGCTCCTCTCCCTTGGCAATAACATTCTCACCTGATTGAGTGTTTTTTCGTACCTCTACCCAACCGCTGACAAGGTCAGTGTCTTCAAGCATAACAACAGTATCGGATCCGTCGGGAAGCACCCCTCCGGTAGGAATAGCCGCGGCTTCTCCGCTTGAAAGACACAAGTCCGGGACAGTTCCCATCTTAATGTCGCCAACTTTTTTAAGGAAAGTAGGTGTAGAGGGAGTAGATGCGATCACGTCGGCGCTCTGTACAGCATAGCCGTCTCTGAGGCTTCTTGTGTAAGGAGGATAAGGAAGATCCGCGTGTAGTGTATCGGATAGCCTCATACCGACTGCATCAACTAATTTTAGCTCCATGACGTTAAACCGCCACGGGAAAGACATCGCCTCTGATATATAATCTATCGCTTGAAGCCGAGGTGTAACTTCTTTTACAAAACCTGCCATAGACAACAACCTTTCGCCGTATATTACTCGTACAAAAAGTATCTCACGCTATTTATTATACACAATATATACAGGGTACCCCAGTGTAGCAATTTCGGACGACATTTTTGCCGCTGCTGATTTTTCCGCACTCCCCTTTACCCTTACTTTGTAGAAGGGTTTGTCGTTCATGACGCTTTCTGTGATATATACTTGGTATCCCTCAGAACGGGCTTTTTTTAAAGTTTCCATAGCCCCCTCCTTTGCAGCAAACCCGCCTATCTGAATATCCCATCTGCCAGCGGCGGCAGTAGTTTCCGCTTTTGCCGGCAATGTTTTATTTCCCTCAGAGGCGGTGGCTGCTGTTTGAGTAACTTCACGTTTCACCATTTTTGTCTCCGTTGCCGCAGATACTTTCTTTTTTTCAGCCGATACCGCCTTACTGTTCAGGACTTTTTTTACCTCATCTGATGTATCCGCTGCTGATTTTTTGACAGCGGTTTTCTTAACCGTGCCAGCAGTGTTTTTTTTAGGTGTTAAATCTTTTTTTACCTTACTCTCGTTGTTGATCTTATCCACGTAAATATCGGTCGGCAACTTACTTTCCGTCCTATTGACAGATGATTGCGGCGTGTATTTAACATGTCCGTCATCCATAATATCGATATCTTTGGGGTCGAGGAAAAACAGTTTAATGCTGAAGAAAAGCAGGGCAAAGGCCATGATTACAGTCAAAGGAAGAATGAATTGACCAAAGGTCGCCATAGTTCTCTTTTCCTTGCGGCTTTGTGACTTTCTTGTAACCATCTAACCATCATCCTCCTTTTTATTACCACAATAATTCTAATTCAGAGAGAGTTATCTCTCTGTTGGAATGTCCATTAGAGAGAGGTTTTGCACCAGCCTCGATGGTATCGGCCAAATTGCGGCTGTCGCTGTAACCGTACCAAGCCAAATCAAACTCCTGCTCGGCCTCTTTAGGGCTTGTCAGTCTCAGCTGCGGAGCCTTCTTTTTCATGCTGCGGATATCCGCAGCCAGCAAATTATATTTTTTACGTATTGCCGCCGCACCGGCAAATGGGGCGTTAAACCACGGAGTCCCTGGCTTGGGAACAAAGGGGTTTACGGATAGAATAAGATTTTGCCCCGTCTCTTCAATTATACGGCGGCATAAGAGCGTAATTGAGGCGATATCCTCGTCTGTCTCCCCCGGCAGTCCAACCATAAAGTATAGCTTTACCTGATTTATGCCGTTTTTTGCCGCCAGCGACAATTTTTCTATAATCAAATCATTGGTGAATTTCTTCCCACAGGAAAAACGCAGCTCATCGCTGCC
>CAZFWP010000084.1:0-8187 GCA_964522805.1 uncultured Synergistaceae bacterium
ATTCCTGCGCGTAGCCGATAGCTGAGATTGTACCGCTGTCCGGCATTCCCGCAGCAATATCCGCTCCGCCGCATGGTGATTTTCTGGCAAGTCGCCTGCCCATTTCCTTGCGCACCTCGTATACGGAACGCCCGTCAATAATACTGTCGGGTCTGGCGGTGTACACATATTCGAAGGAACATCTCATACACCTGCTGCATGGATTTGCCACAGGAATGCGCAAGCTCCTCATGCCGTTAGTGTCAATGATGAGAATCTCTCCCGGAGCCACATCTCGTATCAGCTTTGCTCCGACGATGTCCAGAGCGCATGATTCTGAGGCTATGTAGTACGTACCCTCTCTCTCTCCGACAACCAGCGGCTTAAACCCCCACGGATCGCGTGCTGCGACAAGAAAATTGTCGAGCAACACAAGCAGGGCGCTTGAGCCTTCAAGTTTTCTGAGTGCGTCAACCAGCGCATCGAGAGGAAGCATGTGTGATTTTTGCGCCATCAAATGGAGGATAGATTCAGAGTCTGTTGTGGAATGAAAAATTGATCCCCTCTGCTCCAACTGTGATGTTAAAGTTTGTAGATTCGTTATGCAGCCGTCGTGAGAAATCGCCACCGGTCCTCTGGCGTACTTTGCACCAAGAGGCAGGATATTTTGCGGCTGGGACGGGTCTATCGGGGCATATCTGACATGACCGATAGCGGAACATGCGCTTTCTTCCGATAATTGCTGCTGGTCTACGGCGTTGTGCAGAAGACCCATGCCGCACGCTGTTGCGGTGCGGCCGTTGTCTATCCAAGCGATGCCGGCTGACTCCTGCCCTCTGTGCTGAAGAGCATAGAGACCCAAATAGACCTCTTCAAGCACTTTTTTACCTGTTGTACTAAATGCTCCGAATATTCCGCTCATCTGATGTTAGTCTGATATTCTTTTCCAAATTTCTTCGTATGCTCCGAGGACGTTGCCAAGGTCTTTGCGGAAACGGTCTTTATCAAGACGGTCGCCTGTGGAGCTGTCCCAGAAGCGGCAAGTATCGGGGGAGACTTCGTCTGCCAGCATAAGGTTGCCCTTTGAGTCTTTTCCGAATTCAAGCTTGAAGTCAACCAGCGTGACGCCGCGGGCGGCAAAGAATTCCTTCAGCACCTCATCTACGCGGATAGCGATGCTCTTGATTTTAGAGACTTCCTCTTCTGTGGCCCAGCCGAGAAGGATAGCGTGGTCGTCGTTGATAAGAGGGTCTCCGAGCGCATCGTCTTTGTAGCTGAATTCAATCATCGGGCGCGCAAGAACAATGCCCTCTTTTACTCCGAGGCGTTTGCAGAGGGAGCCTGTGGTGATGTTGCGGACGATTACTTCCAGCGGAACGATGGATACACGTTTGACTATCTGATGAATATCATCTGTCTTTTTCACGAAATGTGACTCAATTCCCTTAGAGGCTAGGTATTCAAACAATTTTGAGGTGATTTTGTTATTGAGCTGACCTTTACCGTCCATGGTGGCTTTTTTTTCGCCGTTAAAGGCGGTGAAGCTGTCCTTGTATTCGATGATTACTAGTTCGGGATCCTCTGTTGTATAGAGTCTTTTTGCCTTGCCTTCATAGATGAAATCTTTTTTTGTAAGTTCCATTTGTAAACGCCTCCAAAAATTTAAATTCAAACTTTGCTGTTACTTTGTATTATATGTAAGGTTTAGTTCAAAAAGGTGGTTTCCGAAGAGGTTTTTGCGTAAGAGTATCTACTCTCGGAAACCGTGGTGACATTACTTGTAAGCTCGGGATAATAATCGTTGTTAAACTTCCAACAAACTGTCGCTGTCATCTTCCTCAACGTAACTGCCGTCAAAGCAGGCAGTGCACAGCTCTTCGCGCGGAAGCCCCACCGCTTCGGCCAACTCAGCGCAAGTAAGGTATGTGAGAGAGTCTGCGCCTATCTTTTTGCATAGAGAGGGGATATCCATCTGCGCTGCCACCAGTTCATCAGAGCTGGGAGTATCAATTCCATAGTAGCAGGGAAAAGCTACGGGCGGTGAGGCTATCCTCATGTGCACTTTTTCTGCGCCGCTCTCACGTATCATCTTGACGATGCGTCCCGCGGTGGTTCCTCTGACAAGTGAGTCGTCAACAACGACGGCCTCTTTGTTTTTAAATATCTCCGGCTGAGGGTTGAGTTTAATCTTAACGCCAGCATCGCGGACCCTCTGTGTCGGCTGAATAAAGGTTCTGCCTACATAGCGGTTTCTGACCACGCCGGATTCAAATGGTATTTTTGCCTTTTCCGCAAGACCGAGGGCAGCTATCGTGCCGCTGTCCGGCATGCCGGTTACCACCGCATTGTCAGGAGTATCGTGCTTGGCCAGCTTGGCTCCGAGCTCTTTTCTGGCTCGGTAGACGGAGCGTCCGTCAATCATGCTGTCCGGTCTGGCAAAGTAGACATATTCAAAAGAGCAGTGACAACGGCGTTGCGGTCTGTTTGCCATTTTGCGGGAGATAATGCCTCTGTTGTCAATAACTAAAATCTCTCCAGGTTCAACGTCGCGGATCAAATCAGCACCAAGAATATCCAGTGCGCATGATTCTGAGGCGACATAGATAGTGTCATCTTTCTGACCGATAACCAAGGGTCGGAATCCCCACGGATCGCGTGCTGCTATCAAGCAGTTGTCAAATAGAACCGCCAGACTGTAAGCGCCTTGAATTTTAGAAAGCGCTGTTTCAAGTGCTTCCAGCTGCACAACTCCCGGTTGGTGCGCCATGAGCTGCAAAATGGTCTCGGTATCGCATGAGGTGTGGAAAATAGCCCCCCTGTTTTCCAAGTACCCGGAAAGTCCCTGCGCGTTAGTCAAGTTGCCGTTGTGTGCTATTGCTACCGGCCCCTGTGCGCAGTTTGCACCTAAGGGCTGTGAGTTTTCCAGTCTGGTGCCACCTGCTGTGGCATAACGCACATGGCCGATGGCGGTATGAGTATTTATCGCAGCGAGGGCGCTCTGTGACAGTGCTTCATGAACCAGCCCCAGCCCTTTTTTTATGTGAACAGAGCCATCGCTGATCCACGCGACTCCGGCCGAGAGCTGGCCTCGATGCTGGAGCGCATATAGTCCGAGGTATATATCCTCAAGAACAGGTTTGCCGCTCTGGCTGTACGCTCCAAATACTCCGCACATATATTATTTCTCCTCCGAAAAAGTCTTCTTAAGCACGGAAAGTGAGATGGCGAAAAGGCCATTCCAGGTAAACTTTTCTCCGCACGCTGAGCCGATGCTGCGGCAGGGGAATCCTTGCCAAATATTTTCAAACTCGGCGCGTTTTTCTGTTGGTACGGAGTATATAGCGCGTGCTCCTCCCTCGGAGAAAAGCATTGCTTCTGCTGTTGTTTCGGCTATTAAATCAATATTCATGCCTATTGATGAAGAGATGGCTTCGTTTGCCAACGCTACAGAGAGACCTCCTCCGGCTACCGCTCTGACAGAACCTGCTGTCTTGGCGCGGGCTGTTGCTATCGCACGTTCCCTGAAGCTTCTTTCGGCATCTTCATTGGGGATCACTGTTTTACCGAGCGGCACGCCGTTTTTCATAACCTGATAACGTGACGCGCCGAGTGAGCCCTCGGTTTCCCCTACGAGGTAAAGCAAATCGCCCTCTTTGGTGTTACCTGCACAGAGCATTTCATCTCTGTCGGTCATCAGCCCTGCTGTGACAACTAGAGGTGTGGGGTAGATACGTCCGCTGGCGGTTTCGTTATAAAGGCTGACATTACCGGATACTACGGGGCAGTCGAGTTCGCGGCATGTGTCAGCAAGTCCTTTAATTCCCTGCTGCAGTTCATAAAACTTCTCCGGATCTTCCGGTGAGGCGAAGTTGAGGCAGTTGGTCATGCCAAGCACGTCAGCTCCGGAAATCCAAAGTCCGCGCAACGAAAGAGCCATTGTTTCCCTGGCCCCAGTGTATGGGTCTGTCCAGCATTTGCAGGGCTCTGCTTCCATTGTTAGCAGGCAGGCACGCTTTGTGTCGGGCACTTCTACCGCCGCTACGGGTTTTCCCGGCCCTTCAATAGTGTGAAGCTGAACCATGGAGTCGTACTGCTCCCATATTTCATGCTTACTGTGTCCGTTGGCGCAGCCGATCAGAGCTAGCAAATCCTTCTCTGGTTCTGTTGTTTTCAGTGTAGAAAGGTCGATTGCCTGACGTTCGGGAAGGTCTGAAGGTTCTTTAGCAGGCCAGAATACTTCCGGCGCGTCTCCGAGAATGCCTATCGGCAGGTCAGCAATCAGCTCTTCCCCGTCATAGACCTTATAACGGTGGTTGTCTGTGATAGTGCCGACAATGGCGCAGTCGAGGTCATAGTGATTTGCCAGTTCAAAGACACTGTCAAGCTGCTCTTTTTCTACTATTAGCAGCATTCGCTCCTGTGACTCGGAAAGGAATATCTCCCATGGAGCCATGCCCTTCTCACGCAGAGGAATCTGTTTTACCTGTATGTCAATGCCGCAGCCGCTCTTGTGAGCTATTTCGCTGGAAGAAGAAAGTATTCCTGCCGCGCCCATATCCTGCATGGAGGCAATGAGGTCTTTCTGAAGGAGGTCTAGGCAGCATTCGATGAGCAGCTTTTCCTCAAATGGGTCGCCTATCTGTATCTGCGGTTTGCTGGAAGCGGCGTCCTCGTCAAGCTCGCGTGATGCGAATGATGCGCCGGCGATGCCATCGCGCCCCGTCTTTGAGCCGAGGAGAACGGCGAAATCCCCAGCCTTTGCTGTCTGTGAGCTGGCCATCTTGTCGAGGCGCACGAACCCGGCGCTAAAGGCGTTTACAAGTGGGTTGTCGGTGTAGCACGGAGCATAGAAGGTTTTGCCGCCGATGATGGGAACTCCTACAGCGTTGCCGTAAGCGCCTATTCCCTCAACTATTCCTTTGGCGAGATTTTGAGTTTTGCGCTGTTCGGGGTCTCCGAAGAAAAGACCGTCCATAGAAACAGAGGGGCGCGCACCCATGGCGATAATGTCTCTGATAATACCGCCGACTCCGGTAGCTGCTCCCTGGAAAGGAGCGACAGCGGATGGGTGGTTATGGCTTTCTACTTTAAAAGCGAAGCCCCAACCTTCTCCCATATCAACGACTCCGGCGTTTTCGCCCTGTCCCTGCAAGACATATTTGCCCTTTGAAGGGTATGTTTTCAACAGCGGGCGAGTTGATTTATAGCTGCAATGTTCAGACCACATAACACCGATAAGCTCAAGCTCAAGAGAGTTGGGTTCGCGCCCGAGGATTGAAATAATGCGGTTATATTCTGACTCCGAAAGTCCGACTTTACGAAAATCCATTAAAATCCACCTCTTTCGGCAAATGCTTTAGCGATTGATTCCCAAAATGATGCTCCGTCTGAGCCGCCGTTAAGGTGAGCGATGGTGGCGCGTTCCGGATGGGGCATCAGTCCCAAGATGTTGCCTTCTCTATTGCAGATTCCGGCAATACCGTTAAGAGCACCGTTTGGTGCATATTCCGCACCGGCGGCTCCGGTTGCGGGGTCGGCGTATCTAAAAACTACCCGCCCGCTGTCTTCAAGCTCCCTCAGCTCGTTCTCTGTTAAGAAGTATAGACCCTCGTGGTGCGCTATCGGGAATTGGAGAATGTCTCCTTTATTGTAAGAGGAGGTGAACATGTTATCATTCGACTCTACGCGAACATGGCATTTGCGGCAAATAAATGTGAGCGATGTGTTGGAAAGAAGTGCTCCAGGAAGCAAATGAGCTTCTGTTAAAACTTGAAAGCCGTTGCAGATACCCAGCAGCATCCCGCCCTCAGCCGCGTGCTTTTTTACAGCTGCCATAATTGGTGAACGCGCTGCCATCGCGCCAGAACGGAGGTAGTCCCCATATGAGAATCCTCCCGGCAGAATAACAAGGTCGGGTTTGTTGGAGAAAGAGCTTTCTCCATGCCATACCATATCAACGCTGGTGTTTAATGTCTCGGAAACAGCCCTCTGGACATCTCTGTCGCAGTTGCTTCCGGGAAAGACTACGACGGAAGTTTTCATTTGCAGGCGTCCTCAACGGTAACATGGAAGGTTTCTATAAGTTCGTTTGCTAGAAGGTCACGGCACATTGATTCGACTGATTCCTTTGCTGCGGCGGCACTCTCTGACTGTAGGTTTAGTCTTACTATACGTCCGACTCTTACTTCATCCAATCCTGTGTATCCGAGGTGTGTAAGTGTCTTTTCCACTGCTTTTCCTTGTGTGTCGAGAACGCCTTCGCGAGGGGTGATGAGAACTTCAGCCTTGAAAATCATATAAACGGCCTCCTTGAGAGTTTTTTGATTCGAGGTGGAACGCAATTGTCCACCTTAATGTTGATAATATATCTTTCAAATATATAAATGTCAATGAAAATCATGCGTCAAAAATCAAGATTATTTGGCTTTTTTACTGTTTCCGTGACCAATATTACGCAGTCAAAAATAATTCTAATTTTCTTGTTTGTCCCTATACAGAGTGCTATAATTGCTATATCAGGTGAACCGAAAGGTCTTCCTAACGGTGAACTGTGCAAAAACAAAATAAATGACAAAAATGTGCTGAATAGACGATGATTAGTTCGGAGTCAGAAGGCTTTCTTGTATACCAGAGAGAACTTAATCGTGTTCTGTCTCGTCCTTCTGCTGTTCGGCAGAAGGACGATTTTTTTTGTCTTTAAGGATGGTGTACTATGGAGAACAGGGAGAGAATAACGCTTCTAAAATCAGAGACAGTTTTACCCAGAGATGAACTTATTCAGCTGATAGCTTCATATGATGAAAGCGACCGTGAATATGCGGCAACTCTTGCGCGAGAGGTCTCTTTGAAAGTATTCGGCAACAAAATTTATTTCAGGGGCTTAATAGAACTGACAAACTACTGCCGAAACGATTGTTACTACTGCGGTATCAGACGCGGTAACAGTAACGTTCAGCGTTACCGGCTCACGGAGGACGAAGTTATTTTCTGCTGCGACTATGGCTATAAAATAGGCTTTAGAACCTTTGTTCTCCAGGGCGGTGAAGATGAATATTTTACAGATGAGCGAGTTGTCTCTTTAGTCAGCCGCATGAAGGAAAAATATCCCGACTGCGCGCTGACACTTTCATTAGGAGAGAAATCCAGAAAGTCATACCAAATGTTTTATGACGCCGGTGCTAACCGCTATCTCCTTCGCCACGAGACGGCCACGGAGTCGCATTATACGAAAATGCACCCCGCCGAGCTCAGCTTGGCGAACAGAATGAGGTGTTTGCGCGACCTAAGGGAAATAGGCTACCAAACAGGTTGCGGCTTTATGGTAGGCTCTCCGTTTCAAACTGTTGACAATATTGCCGATGATATTCTTTACATTAAGGAATTTGATCCACAGATGGTTGGGATTGGCCCCTTCATCCCTCATAAAGACACTCCTTTTCGCGATTTCCCGGCGGGGAGTGCGGAACAGACTCTTTTCCTGCTGAGCCTCATCAGGCTAATGCTGCCCAAAGTTTTGCTTCCCGCCACTACCGCTTTAGGTACTGTTCAAGGCGATGGCAGAGAGCAGGGTGTGCTTGCCGGAGCTAATGTTGTCATGCCCAACATCTCCCCTTCTGATGTGAGAAAGTACTACTTGCTCTACGATAATAAAATCGGTACGAAGGATGACGCCTCGGAAAGCGTGGAGCGCATGACGCAAAGTATAAAAAATATCGGTTATGACGTTGTTGTTGACAGAGGCGATTATAGATGAATCGGAGGCGGCTGCAATGATAAAGATTGCTGTTTATGGTAAGGGCGGTATTGGCAAATCAACGACGGTTTCTAATCTTTCCGTAGCTTTTTCTGAAATGGGGCTGAAGGTAATGCAGATAGGCTGCGACCCTAAGGCAGATTCGACGATAAATTTGCACGGTGGAAAAGATATTCCTACAGTGCTTGAGCTGATTAGGAAAAAGGGAACTTCTTTGGAGTTAGCCGATATGGTTACAGAGGGTTACGGCGGTGTTCTCTGCGTGGAGGCCGGCGGCCCTACCCCGGGGCTGGGCTGCGCTGGCAGAGGTATTATTGCCGCTATGGAAAAGTTAAAAGAAAAAAACGCCTTTGAAGTTTATCAGCCTGACGTTGTTATATATGACGTCCTTGGAGATGTGGTGTGCGGCGGTTTTGCCATGCCGATACGCGAGGGCTATGCCGAACAGGTCTTTG
>CAZFWP010000085.1:0-8181 GCA_964522805.1 uncultured Synergistaceae bacterium
GGGCAAGGCGTTTCAACTAACGCGCCTGCGTGAGGCGCGACCGCATCATTTGCGACAGACACAATCGCCGAATGGGTTTCAACTAACGCGCCTGCGTGAGGCGCGACGGTATTTAGAAAAAATACCGCTATTGCAGTATATTACCATTTCTTTTACGCGAATGTAAAATTCCTTACCGTTTCTTGGTGCGGGAAATCTGCTTTTTCCTAGAAAAATCACTGTTATCAAGCGGTGCGAATCTCTTATGTAAAAGTTGTCTGACTATGGTCGGCGTAAAATATTGTATGCAAATCATAGCAATAGTAATCCTTGTGGATTATATGGCGATTTCGCTCCGCTGTGACCAACTCTTTTTTGCCAATTCGCTCCCAGAAAATAGTATCGTAAGCTGTCTTTTTGCCCGTCTATGGCTTTTTCCAGTTCAAATTTCAGTTCGGACCATTGCACAGGGTCCAACAAGCATTCAAATACCGAATATTGTACCCTTTGTCCATAATTTTCACATAGCTTGGCAACTTTTCGCAGTCTTTTCGTGCCTCCGTCGCTTTGAACATTTACATCATAACTTACAACAACAAGCATTATCTCTACCTCCAAATAAACGGCGGATACTCTTGAAGGTCACCTCGTATGTGGCGGGCTAGGAGCATCGCCTGTAGATACGGCAGGTTACCTACAGCCATTTTTTCTCCGGTAAATGGGTGGGTAAGTTCATCTTGTTTTCTCAGCTGCCATTCTGATATCACCAGTTTGCGTGTTTCTTCTTTCATTTCTACGGCCCCACTCGCTGTTAAGGTAAAACCGCGCCCATTAACTTGTTTTTTGTTGATTAGCGACAGTACAAATCTATCCGCCAGCCAAGTTCTGAATTCTTCCATGAGGTCCAGAGCCAAACCGGCGCGTCCGGGACGATCCGCATGGAGGTAACCTACTGCAGGGTCAAGGCCAACCGCTTCCAATGCGGAGGCCGCATCGTGCGATAGCAGTGTGTATACGTAAGAAAGCAAGGCATTGACCCTGTCTGTCGGCGGTCTGCGGTTCCTGCCGGCAAAGGGAAAGTCTTCTTTTTGCTGTAATATCATTTCGTTAAATAGTTCAAAGTATTTTCTTGCAGCAATTCCTTCGATGCCGCGCAAGTCGTTTATGGAGCTACTGTGCTGAAGTTCTGCAATCCAACTTTCCAATAGTGCCGCTGTCTCTCTAAATCTTTCGCCGATATCTTCCTCCCGTTGGTGGTCTCTTAGAAATCGACGTAAAACTATTTTGCTGTTTAGCAATTTGCCAAGTAAGATGCTGCGGACTATCGAAAGGCTTTTGATCTCATCGTCAGCGGCACGGTATTGTTCCCTTCTAAGCAGTACGTTGCCATGAACCGGCCCTTGGACTCTGGCGATGAATTTTCCATATTCTGTAAAGAATGCCAAGGCCACGCCGTGTTCCGCACAAAATCCCATTGCCGGAGCTGTGACATTTACTTGTCCAAAGCACAGTATTGATTCAAAGAGGTGGATGGGGAAGGCTTTGCTTTCTTCTTTGTTTAAGTGAACGACGATATTTTCGCCTTTTTGTGATAGCCACGCCCCCTGTGTGGTGATGAAGAGTGTATTAAGCATACGTCTCATTTTTTTCTCCGTTTTATGTTTTATAAAGAGAGATAAGGTACTTTTTTGAATGGTCTGCAAAGGTAAGTTCCGGCAGGCAAAAATCTTTCATCGAACAGTTCTTGCAATGTGTACCTGCATTCATCGCCGCTTTGTCTCGGCCTTTTTGCAAAACTTCAGCCCTTGCGCACAGCTGCCGCACACTCTCCCGCAGCGATGGTGAAAGGTCTATTTCTGTGCGTTTTTTGGGCTCTCCATAGTAGATGGCGCCGCATTTTATTTTTACCTTTAGCATCTCTTCCAGACAAATGGCTTGAGCGCACAGCTGCACTTCGTCCGCCATGTCCGGGCGTTTGCGTCCGCGTTTGTATTCCACAGGATATGGCAGCCAGCGTTTTTTGGAAGCGGCAAAAGCTTTGACGTATACACCCTCTTCTTCACTGCTGGTGAATTCCACCATGTCGGCGACGCCGTAAAGCCCCAGCTCCGACGAGCGGAGCTGGAGAGCTGTTATGTATTTGGTATCGCCGCGGCTTTTGCCGCCTGACTTGTGAACGCTATCATGCAAGTGCGCTCCTTCAGTGGTAAGGATGTTTTCCGCCCAGAGGTTTTCCACGTGTATCAGCTGCCACTGTCTTTCGCAAAACAGCAGATGCTGAAGTCCGGAGATTAGAAGCGCATCATCAGCGTACATTGGCTGTCCAAAGGGCTAGAACCCCGGGATAATCTCCGGGCTTAGACCGTCTAACTCTTCGATGGCGTAGCTGCCGTCTTCTTGTACGGTGAGAGAGCCATGTACTTTGGCGGAGGAGTATTGCCCTGTTTTGCAGTTGTGCTGCCACCAAAAGACGTTGGCGACTCTCATTGTCCCCTCTGGTCGTGCTGAGGAGGCGTCGTTTTCAAAGAGTTTGGGCAGAATTTCTTTGATCATTTGCGCATCGTCATCGTCAAACCCTGTCAGTTCCGCAAGCTGCGGATTCATGCTGCCGAAGAAGATGTATGTGCCGGCGTCCACTCGGTGTTTCATTCCCATGGTGTCTGATGCTTTTTTACCGTCTTTGGTGTCTTCGCCGTTGACGCTTTTGGTTATCTGGGTGCTGGTGATGTTGATGGGCACAACGGTGAAGGCGGTCTGCACCGTCACCGGGCCTCTGACGCCGACAGAGACGCCGCTGTCGTCACCTTTTGCCGCCTTGAAGGCGAATACTTGCCCAAAGGCACGGACGTCAAACCATTTTTTACAGGCTGCTGTCGCAAACTCTTTTTTGTCTTTTATTTTACCGAGCTGTGAGTCGGCGCGGGATTTGAGCGAGGTGGCGTCATCGTTCTTTTTTTCTTCTGACTGGACGAAGATGCCGCAGCCTTTTTCCATCAGTCTGTCTCTGATTTTACGTTTGAGGCAGACGTCTGAGACTTCGCCGATTCCTTCGTAGCTGATACGCGGACGGTTGCCATTGAGCGGGTCTCCGTTGGGGTTGGCGTTTTTTACCGAAAAGATTACCGCGAAATCTATTTTTTTTGAAAGTGTCATTATTTGTCAGCCTCCTGAGTATTTTTGTTTTCGGTGTTTGTGTCCTCTGTGTCCGACGCCTCTTTTTTCTTGTATAAATCACCGCGCTGGCAGTGATATCCCAAGAGGAATTCCGGAGATAGTCTGCTGTCGTTTTCAAAGTCGCCCTCTTGGAATTGCGCCGGTATTTTGTCCAGCAACCCTCTTAGGTAGTGCAGTTGTTTGGGCCTTCTGCTTCGCAGCCGTCCCATGTAGGGATTGAGATTTTTTTCTATTTGCAGCCAGGTTGAGGCCGGGCGTTCTGAAAATATCTGCATCAGTTTCATCGCCGAGGTCTCTCTTGTTTCTCCGGCAACAGCCAGAGCTTTGTCTTCGAGGTAGTCGGCGACGGCTAGCAGGCGTCCGAATAGGTAGTCGCGCGTGTTTCTGTTTTCTTCCAGTGACATTTGATAGCCCCTTTCTTTGTGGGTGCCTGAGTATAGAGCGCAAGCCATTCCCAATATACGTTCGTACTCCCATTTTTCCATCGACATGGGAGAGGCCGCCCTTCTGCACAGCGAGATGATAAGGTCTCTTGGCATGGGCGCGCCGTCCACTATTGTCGGCAGTAGTCGGGAGACAGTGGATTTCAGCAGCTCCGCGCTTATTTTGCTTGCATAGGCTCGCTTGGCGATTTCATCAATCGACGGCGCGCCGATAAATTGCCGCTCTTTGCCAAAGAATTGAGGCCAAGCGTAGCGGCTGTGGTAGTCTTCCACCCGCGCCAAAAATTCCGAGCCTTTGATTTCGCGGTAGTAGGTCACCGCCATTCTTCCCGGCGTCGCCGAGTCAAGGCTCATCACGACAATGTCGTCGCGCTCTTTGAGCAGAGCCTTGTAGCCGGCGATTTTCTTTTTTAGCTTGAGCGCATATTCCTGACCGATATCTTCGCTGTTTTTGCCCTGTGCCTCCGTTTGGTTTAGCTGTTCGGGCGACACAGGGCCCAAGAGCTCGTCGGTGCCTTCGACTATTTGCGGTATTGGCACCGCGTTTACCGCCCAAGCGACAATTACCTGCGTGTCGCTGCGGAATGATTGGCGCTCTATGAGCCAGCGCAGTGCCGCGTGGGCTTTTTGTGTCACTTCGTAACTGATGGTGCAGCAATCTTCCGGATTTACAAAGCGTCCTCTGAAGGTGAGTCCGTCTTTGTCATTTGAGGAAATAAGTTTTGCCTTATCAGCAGCATGTCTGATGCGCGCCGGGTGGTTTACCGCGTATGCGCTCTCCTTGCCGCTGATGAAGCAGAGCGATTTATTTGTTTGCCGCGAGAGGGTAAAGTCCGTCCAAGAGTTTATGAGCTCTTCGCTTTTCCAGACCCGATCTTCCGCTGTGCCGGGAATGGAAACCTTCCACCTGACGAAAGCCGCGCCTATGTCATAGACGTTTTCTTTTGTCTCTTTGTCTTTTTTCTTTTGCAGAACTTTGAAGATCGGAGGCGTGTCATCTCCCTCCGAGAGCGTGAGTAGGCGCCCTTTCTCGTCAACAAAGAGAATTTTTGCCGCCACTAAGTCTTTTATTACCTCTCTTTTGGAGACATAGTTTTTTACGGCGCAGAGCATGGGGTGGGGATAGTATGCTTCCCAAGCGGAGATTAAGGAGAGGTAGCCGGCTTTGGTTTCCGCGCCGCTTTTAAAGTCATCAAAGTACGAGGAAGATATACCTCCGTATACTTGGTAGTCTCCGGCGACATATTGCAGCTTGTCACAGAGCGGGTGCGGCTCGCCGCCGCTTGTGCGCCCTGCTGAAGCCTCTGTTGCGGGAATGAGAGTCGTCTCTTTGTTCAGCACTTCCGCTCTTTTAAAATTGCCGTGCCCGTCAATGGTGATTTCAATGTGCGCCTGCTGTTCAACATGGGCCGGAGGCGCGGGAAGCAGCTGCCCGGCAAACTTGTCTTTTTGCTGCCGGACAGTCTCGTATGTTTCGTAGAGTCTTTGCATCCAGCTCATATTTCCGCCGCCCCCCAAAAGCCGCTGCGGCAGTTTATTTTGTCGGTAAATTTTACCGGCTTCATGGGAGAGACAAAACGACAAATAAGCTGCTCTGGTTTGACAGAGGTGAAGTCAACTTCGCCGCAGACCATTTTGGGATACCAAAAACGGCTGATGAGCTCTTCTTTCCCCGATTCTTCGGGGTAGAGAAAGCTGTGGAACATCAGACCAAAAGCGATTTCTTCCGCCTCTTTGTAATAGCCCTCGGCGCTTTCCTGCCACTCTATCGGCTCAACATATCCCTGACACTCCCGCGCCCCCAAAAAGATGTCGCGCGTGCCCCCGCGCGTGAGGTATCTGTTCAGCATGGCATTGTGTTTGTTTTCGTCACGGTCATGGGCCAGCTCCGAGGCGCGTTCATTCCATTCAAAGTGGGCGAGCACATGGTATTCCACATTTGACAAATAGTTATAAAAAGCCAGGCTGTTACCGCCGGTGTAGTCCAGCGGCTTCACCCCCTTTGTTTGGGTGCGAATGGGGTTGATAATCCGCACCTTGTCTATGCGCCAGACAAAGGTCGGCTTCCAATAGATTGAGCGCGCCACGCCGCGCAGCGCTTCGTAAGTGGGGATATGGTACGAGCACTTTTCACCGCCGATTTTTGTCACCGGGTCGGAAAAGAGCGCCGACCTTCCCCATAGCCGAAAGGCAATACTGTTTTTCATTACACCACCTCCGTTTTAATTTTGGCTGCTGTTTCCATACTTACTCCCAGATCGTCTGAGTAGTATTCTTCCCTCAGTGCCCTAAGTTCAAAAACTCTTCCCGGTGAAGCTATTAGGTAGATGGCGTTTTGCTCGGCAAGCCGATTTATTTGGTGAGGATATAGATTTACCGAGTACCGCTGCGCTTTTCGCAGCAGCTCTTTGACTTCTTTGGCAGAGCCGCCGCCGCACAGCGCGGTAATAAGCTCCTTTCCCTCGCCATAGGGCACCAGCACACTTTTTGTCGGCGCGTCAATGACCTCAAAGAGCTCGCCGGCCGTTTTAAACGCCTGCCTCATTTTACGCACGGAGGCGCCGCTCATTTTGTTTGACGATAAGAGGTTGAGTATCGTGTCGCTCCGCTCCGATTTAACGCTGTAGAGCATTTCTTCACTGCATTTATAGAAATAGTAGTAATAGTATTGGGCGATACTTTTTAAGGAAGAGAGTTGCTCATTGGGGACAAGTTCACTGATAATTCTCATGGTAACGTCGCGCCCCAACCTTATTGACTCTAATTTATCTAAGTTTTCATCTTTTGGATTGACGATGAAAAGAACCCCCTTCTCAGCTTTGCCTTCGCGGTTAATTCTGCCGCCTGCCTGAATAATGGAATCCAGCCCTGCTACGGAGCGCACACCGCAGTCAAAGTCGAGGTCCACACCTGCCTCGACGACTTGGGTGGAGACGCAGATAAGGGGCGCCTCTTTTTTATCCAATATGTGGTTTATCTCTTTTAGTTTAATTTGGCGGTGCGCGGCGCACATTTGCGCGCTGAGGTGCACTTTGGGGATCTCTGTTTTTGATTGCAGCTCTTTAAAGAGTTTTTTTGCCATCACGGTAGTGTTGACGACGACCAGCACCCTTGCGTACTGCGCCTGTTTATCCAGGACAAAGTCGGCCAGTTCCGCGGTTGAAAAACCGCCATCTTTAATCTGATTGATAAATTCAACTCGTTGTAATCTTTTATAAAGAGCTTCGGGACCAGCGATGATTTCATTTTCAGCTCCGTAATAGAGCCTTCCATATTGTGAGCTTACTCCGTTTAAAGCGGGCTGCGTCGCCGTACAGAGTACCGCCGTAGCATTGCAGGTGTTAACGAGGAAATCCACCGCCCCGCAAAATAGATGAATGGTCTTTATCGGCAAGGCTTGAATTTCATCAAAGATTATCACCGAGTTTGCCAGGTTATGCAGCTTGCGAACAGCCTTGGTTCCTCCCGCAAACAGCGTCTCCAAAAATTGCACATTGGTGGTAAAGACAATGGGAGCGTCCCAATTTTCCGACAGCAGCCCTCCAAGCCACGACTCCCTCTCTTCGGACAGGTTGGAGTGACATTCAAGCACGATCTTACCCGCGTCAGCCTCTGTTTCCAAAATTTGACGCACTCTTTCGGCGTTTTGGTCAATGATGGAGGTGTAGGGAATCACATAAATAATTCGCTCAACGGGGCTATCTGTGCCGTGGTGTTTCACCGCATGAGCCAAAGCAAAACGGAGAGCCGCCAATGTTTTGCCGCCGCCGGTGGGAACAGTGAGGGTGTAAATCCCCTTAGCCCCCCGCCCCTTTTCAAGACAGGCGTCTGATATTTGGCGGCGCGCGACAGCTATGGAAGAGGTGGATTTTAAGGAGGTAAGATAAGCTTCCAGCCGTGCGGCAAGCGTTCCCCAGTCTGTATAACAGGCGTTTTGGCGCGCTTCTGCCGCACCTTCCGTGCAAAAGTCGGCAGTGTCACAGCGGTCAGCGTCTATCAGAGAGCTTAATAAAAATTTCGCCAAGCAGCCGAGTTTAAATTGCACCCGTTCACCGCAGCCATTTGTTTCGCGCTCTCGCTCCGAGGCAATCCAAGCTTCAACCATTTGGCGCAGCTTAGCATAAGCTTTCCCGTCCGCTAAAATAGCGTCCGCCCTTTGGTGATTTACCTTGCGGCTTTGGTGCAAAAAATCGACTGCTTCTTGAAAATGTGTTTGCTTGCGCTCCTTGCCCATTCTTTTGGCGAAAAGGTCTGTGCCGTCTGCCTCAAGCATGTTGATAAAGCCGCCATGGTGAGAGGCGATGCAAAGGGCAAGGATTTCTCCGGCGATCACACGTTCTGCGGCAATGGCGGCGTCTGCTCCCCTTGATACCGTGATAAAATCCCACACATACTGCGCTCCGGCGGTGGAATGGTCTATTTTCCCCCGCTTTTGCCTGTTCGTGCAGCTTTCTTCATCTTCGGATTGCTGCGAAACATCGGCAGCGGAGATATAGTTTTGAAAGTCTGCGGAGGCTTTGGCAATGTCATGCAGCAGACCAAGCAGCTCTCCCCAGCCGGCAAAACCGATTTTTCCGGCGTTTTT
>CAZFWP010000086.1:0-8048 GCA_964522805.1 uncultured Synergistaceae bacterium
CGGCAACAGCGGTAATTATGGCGAAAACCTCACTTGAGCCGCAAATACCGGCTATATCCTTCACTGCGGACAGACCTTTTATTTACCTTATCCGCGACAATAAAAGCAAGGCGGTTCTCTTTATCGGCAGATATTCAACTCCTAAATAAAACATCCACATTTGGCGACTGCCATCTTAAAAACAACAATGAGTGCTTGCTGTCACTATCTTAGCAAGCACTCATTGTTATGCTGCGGTGTACGTTTTTCTCTCTTTTGGTTTATCCTAAGATTCTGTCTCTGTTTAAGTATGCTGTCAGAAAGCTTTTGGCAAAGTGTAATTTAATTTGCTATTTTCACATGGAGGATTTTTTCTCAGATGACAAATCAGTAAAGCCGGCTTCCTAAGGGAGCCGGCTTTATGTGCTTCTTTACAATAGCTTTAGCTGATAAGCATAGAGAGGGCCTCAGCATAAATATGCGTTATTTTACGCAAGTCTCCCAAGCTGATAAACTCGTTAGGCTGGTGGTCAAGATCCACCGTACCAGGGAAGTTGGGGCCAAAGGAGACCGAGTTGGAAAGGTTACGGCAGTAAGTACCGCCGCCGGTGCTCCTGGGATACGCTTCTTCTTTGGTGATAGTGGTATATGCCGTGAGCAGTTTTTGGATAAGAGGCGACTGCGGCTCTACATAGAGAGGCTTTGATGTTCCCAGCAGCTCACATTGCGTGCCAAGAGACTGCGAAGTCCGGCTGAGTTTTTCAAAGATGCCTTCGTAGTCCAGCGTCACTGGGTATCTGATGTCAAAGGAAAGCTGGCATAACCCCTCACTGTATCTCATAATGCCGACATTACAGGTAAGAGGGCCGGAGATCTCATCGGCGCAGTCTATACCAAGTCCGCTTCCTCTGGTATCAGCAGCAGCTTCCGCTACGGAACCTAGGAATGATGATAATTCGCTCTCGCCCCAGTCAATCAGGGAAAGAGCCTTAAAGAGACGTATAGCAGCGTTTACTCCAAACTCTGGATTCATCGCATGGGCACTCACACCATTGGCTTTGACAAAAGTTTTCACAGAGTCTGAGGAAACGTTAACCCCCTCACATGAAAGCAGCTTCTGCACATCGGCAGGAGCAAGGAGTCCGTTAAAAACCGCCTCTGCCTTGTCCGGAACGACATTAAATCTTTCTCCTGCCGACATCGAAAGCAGCCTTACCGGCGAATCGACAGGGGAAAATTCTTTGCTAATGCGGGCTCGCAACATTCCTTTTTCCGCGTTGATAAGCGGAAAACTGGCATCGGGAGAGAAACTGCAGTAAGGGACTTCCTCTGTTGTAAGGTAGTCTTTGATACACCTGCTGCCGCTCTCTTCATCAACGCCTACAATGATTCTCACACGACAATCAAGTTCATACGCCTCGTCCAACGCCTTCATGGCATAAAGGGCGGCAAAGGCGGGTCCTTTGTCATCCACAGAACCGCGCCCGTAAATTTTTCCGTCAACGATGTCCGCGCTGAAGGGATGAACAATCCAAGCAGCATGTTCTCCCTCGGGAACAACGTCCAAGTGCGCCAAAATACCGACCATTTTTTCTCCAGAGCCAATCTCCGCATAGCCGGACTTGTTTCTCACATTTTTTGTTTTAAATCCCAACTGACGCGCGCAATGGAGAAAATGTTCCAAAACTTCTGTCATATTACTGCCGAAAGGATGTTCTTCCGTCATCATGGATTCGTCAAGCACACTAGGCAGTGATATCGATTTTCTGAGGTCTGACAGCAGCCTATCAAAATTAGCGTCTACAATATTGTGCATTTTCCCGTTCATAAGAGTCTCACCTTATTTCAGAAATTTGCCCTATCATGCGGCAGCTTATACACCTACATTATAATTCACAATGTAAATAGTTGCACTTATTCCCCTTCTGAATCATCGAGAGCAATTATGGAGTTATCATCATCGACCGGCATCGCCGACACATCTCGCAGCGCTCTGGTAATGGCTCTGCTTCTGACGCCGGCGTTTTCGAGTTCCTTGCCCGCCTGGTCTATCTTCTGCTTGGTTTTTTCCAGCACCGAGCCAAACTTATCAAACTCTGTCTTTACCTTGCCAAGAAGCACCCACACTTCGCTGGAACGTTTCTCTATAGCCAAGGTACGAAATCCCATCTGCAGGCTGTTTAGCAGCGCGGCAAAGGTCGTTGGTCCGGCAGGTACGACGCGGTAGTCGCGCGAAAGTGTCTCACAAAGCCCATCAATACGCAGCACCTCGGCGTAAAGTCCCTCTACAGGCAGGTAGAGTATGCCAAAATCTGTTGTATAGGGCGGCTCCAAATATTTATCTCGTATTGCCTTTGCTTCATCCAAAACCCTTGTTCGCAGTGATTTGCGCAGCTCTGTTATCGCCGCGGGATCTCCATCTTCAGAGGCTAAGATCAGCCTTTGATAGTCCTCCAAGGGAAACTTTGAATCTATCGGCAGCCAAATAGGCAGATTGTCATCGGTTGTTCCCGGCAGAGAGATAGCAAACTCCACACGCTCTGAGCTGCTGGGTCTCGTAGCCACATTCTCGGAGTACTGCTCCGGAGTGAGAACCTGCTCAAGTATGGAGGCAAGCTGCATTTCCCCCCACATTCCGCGCACTTTGACATTGGATAGCACTTTTTTAAGGTCTCCTACGTCAGCAGTAAGCGCCTTCATCTCTCCAAGCCCCTTGTGCACCTGTTCCAACCTGTCAGAGACAGTAGCAAAAGCCTCGCCTAGACGCTTTTCCAAGGTCTCATGCAGCTTTTCGTCAACTGTCTTGCGCATTTTCTCCAGCTTGTCTTCGTTGCTTATGTAAAGCTCCTGCAATTTATTTTCCACAGTGCCGCGCATCGCTTCAAGTTTTTCCTCGTTAAGACGACTCATATTTGTCAGCTGCAGCGAAAACGCCTGCAAGCTCTCTCTCTGCAAGTCGCCGATCTCTTTGATGCGATTTGCCTGGGCGTCGCCAAAAGAGCTGATACCGCGGCTCTGCTCTTCTCTGCCTGCTCTTGATTCCTCCCGCTGCTCTTTGCGCATCGAGACAAAATTTTCATTGATACCGCGTCCCGTCTCGTCCAAACGCCCTTCAATGTTTTGCAGCCTCACAATCAATTCTCGTGTCGCCTGCTCCATAGCCGCGCTGTTGTCTTTCAGTTTTGAAACAGTTGAAATGACATAGGCTGTGATTAGAAGAACTGCTATACCCAAACCAATTATCAAATGCATCGCGCACACCTCCATGTTTTCATGTATATTATATATGAATATCCGCGGTGCTCTACAGCATAGTCGGACTTTCAGCCGCTATTTGCCAATAATTATCCGAGGAGGCTTACCGCTATGGATAAAGATAATTACATTAACATCCCGCGCCTGATATCTTCCTACTACAGTGAACACCCTGATATCGGCGAACCATCACAGGCTGTATCATTCGGGACATCGGGGCACAGAGGCTCTTCGCTGAGAGGCAGTTTCAATGATGACCACATCGCCGCCATATCGCAGGCTATCTTCGAATATCGGGTACAAAACAACATTTGCGGACCATTATTTATCGGTATGGATACCCACGCGCTATCAGAACCGGCGCTCAGAACATGTGTGGAGGTTCTCGCCGCAAACGGAGCAGAAGTACGGCTGCAGCAAAGCTTTGGCTACACGCCGACCCCTGTCGTTTCACAGGCGATTCTTTCATGGAACATGAGAAACCATCAGGCGGCAGCCGACGGCATTGTTATCACACCATCACACAATCCCCCCGAAGACGGCGGCTTTAAGTACAATCCCCCATCGGGGGGGCCTGCTGACGCAACTGTCACCGCTGCAATTGAAAAAAGAGCTAACAAAATTTTGCAAGAGGGGCTTTCTGCGGTAAAGAGGATAGACTTCAAAAAGGCTCTGGCTATGCCCAATGTAAAGTTCATCGACTATATGATGCCATACATCGAAGAGTTGGCACAAGTGGTAGATATGGATGCTATACGCGCCTCGGGACTGAAAATAGGCGCAGACCCTCTTGGAGGATCAGGTGTACACTTTTGGGAACCGATAGCGGAGAGATACAGACTCAACATCGAAGTCGTTAACAAAACAGTCGACCCGACATTTTCCTTTATGCCCTATGACCACGACGGAAAAATCCGCATGGACTGCTCCTCGCCCTTTGCCATGGCAAAGTTGGTGGCACTGAAGGAAAAATATGACATCGCCTTTGGCAACGACCCAGACTACGACAGACACGGAATTGTAACAAAATCAGGATTGATGGCACCAAACGCATACTTAGCTGTCTCTGTTGATTACCTTTTTACCCATAGAGAAAAGTGGCATAAAAACCTCCTTATCGGTAAGACTCTGGTATCAAGCTCTATGATCGACAGAGCGGCTGAAGCTATAGGGCACAGTATCTGCGAAGTACCGGTGGGATTTAAATGGTTTGTTGAAGGGCTCTATTCCGGACGCATGGGCTTTTGCGGAGAAGAGAGCGCCGGCGCCTCCTTCCTCAGACGTGACGGCACAGTCTAGACGACGGACAAGGACGGCTTCATCATGAGCCTGCTGGCGGCAGAGATCACCTCCGTCACCCAAGAGGATCCTGCGGAACATTACCGTAAATTAACAGAGAAGTATGGAACCTCATATTATTCCCGAAAAGACGCGCCATCTTCAGCTGAAGAAAAAAACAAGCTAAAAAATCTCTCCGCCGCCGATGTCCCAGCAGAAACCTTAGCGGGAGAAAAGATTACCGCTAAAATAACCGCGGCCCCTGGCAATAACGCACCCATTGGAGGGCTGAAAGTCACTACCGAAAACGGTTGGTTTGCCGCCAGACCGTCGGGGACAGAGGACGTTTACAAAATATACGCAGAGAGCCTCAAAAGCGAAAAGCACCTCGCCGTCATAAACGAAGAGGCACAAACCATCATTAAAAGATCAATCAATAAATATTAGCAGAAACGAGCTGAATCAAATGATAAAAATAATGTTCGTCTGTCTCGGCAACATCTGCCGAAGCCCGATGGCGGAGTTTGTCATGAAAGAACTGGTAAAAAAACAAAATATGGAAGATGAATTTCAAATAATGTCCTCAGCTACAAGCGAAGAGGAGATAGGCAACCCGATGCACCGAGGCACAACCGCCAAGCTCCGTGAAAAAGGAATCCCCTACTCAGACCACCGAGCCGTCCGTCTGACAAAGGCGGACTATGAAAGGTACGACCTTATAATCGCCATGGAGCCTCGTAATATCACAGATATCATCGGCATCACCGGAGCGGACAAAGATTGCAAAGTCCGTCTGCTGCTGGATTACACTGACGATGACAGAAAGTCTATTGCTGACCCTTGGTACACAGGTAACTTTGAGGGCACATACAAAGATGTCGAAAAGGGCTGCCTCTCCCTGCTTAAAACTATCACCAAAAGTGGAGAATACAACCAATCCACAGACAAAACCGCTAAATTTTAACCTCAACACAAAGCAAGAGCGCCGGCCTTTATCGGCCTGCGCTCTTGTCTATGTCGCTTTTTAGCCGCCCAAGCGGTGCATCACAGCTAAAAAATCCAGTTTACTCCCATATTCAGCTGCCAGCTCTTATCAACGTTACCGCCGAAACCTCTCTCAAAATCAAAGTAAAGGCTGCTGGCGCTGTTAAGTTTTAAATTGCCGCCAATGCCTACCTCATACCAAGTGCCTCCATATGAATCAGCCGCGCTGAAATTATCTCCGTTGGCAGCAGCAATACGCACCATACCATCACCGGCGAACTCATGCAGCATTGACGCCTTTAGATAGACATTTCCCTTATCAAACTCCCTGCCGACCGCAATACCGACTCTACCGACGACGGTGTCAATAGCATCACTATTCACTGTAATTCCCGTCGCGGTAGTATATGAATCAGACGCTATCCTTCCAACCGAAAGCTGCACCTGCGGCTCAGCGAAGTAGCCCTCTTGGAATGCGATTTTTTTATTGTACTCGGCGCTGAACATCGTACCATAGGTTTTGTAGTCGCCTCTGTCGATGTTATAAACATTTGTCTCCACCCGCCCCTTTATCTGGCCATGCTTCAGTACAAGGTCGATATTTTCCCCGCCGGAAGAATGCTTTGAAGCGTAAAGCGAAACAGCAGCTATATCATTATCTCCGCTGCCGCCCTGATAACCGACACTTCCTGATGTGTATTCAACTGCCGCTCCAACTGTCCAGCCAACATTACCTTCCTGCTGCACACTGCCAAGAAAGACATCGTATCCAAGCTGATATGAGACGTAGTCATTTTTCAAGCCGCTGCCGTCTATACGTCCGCCGTAAATGTCTGCCCAAAGACCGTGCAAGGCGTTGCGGTAGCTCAATTCTCCCAAGCGCTTGCGCAAGGAGCCGGACGCCTTTACCCATGACGAATACTTCGTCTCGTCTGTCGCAGCTAAAACAGAGGTATCCGGCGTAACAATTTTATGAATAGCGCTCAGGTACCAATCAAGACCGGTGGCTGCTGAGTTTTCAGAAATAAGCTCAGGCCTGTAAAGCCACAAACCGCCTCTGTAAAGGTCTGAACCCTCAAAATTTATCTTACCGCTCAAATCCGAAGCAAGTAAAAGTTTTCCTTTACCGTTGGGAATTCCGCTGCTAAGGCTGGTATCACTAATTTTGATATACTGCGTCCCGCCATCGGATTCACTAATGTTCAGCTTATCTCCTTTACCGCCGGAAAAATCTGTTCCCATTGCAAAAATCGTACCGCTGCCGCTGACGGAATCAAATGCTATTGTCCTGTACACACCGGCATAATCCTCTTTAGAAAAATCAACCGTTCCGCCGTTTAAAACAGACTTGCCCTTAAAAGTAAAATTATTGATGGCATCGTCAAAAGCCACGACTCCGCCGCTCATTCTCATCTTGTCGACTACAGCGGAGGCACTTATTATTCCCAGCAGGCCGGCCCTTAAGTCGGTGTTTGTAAGTTTACTGTTATCTTCCAGAAAAACATTACCGCTGTTAATATTCGTACCGGTCATAGAGCTATCACCCATCACCCAGACGCGCCCGCCTTCAACAGTAGTGTTATGCATCTGTGCCAAGCCGCTGACGCTTAGCGTACCTTTAGAGTTAACAACTGTAGCATCGGCAGAAACATTTGCCTTAGCAAACATGGAACCCTCGTTTACAATTGTGCCGATAGCTTTTGAGCTTGCAATAAGAGATTGCACTCCGCCATTATTTACTACTGTATTTTTGGCGGTAGCCTCCTCTCTTACTACCTGGTACCCCCCGTCAAGAGTAGTGCCATCTGATACTGAGTTGTCCATCACATATTGATAGCCGCCCTTTTGAACGACGGTATTATATGATTTAGAATAATCCCCCATCACCTGCTGTCCGTAGTTACCGACAATCGTATCTATCGCTGAGCCATACTGACTGAGTGTCTGTCCATTTTTAATTTTCATCTTGCCTGTAGCCGGGTTATAGTAAGCGCAGTCTTTGATGATCGTCCCAGTTGCAACTGCGTGTCCGTTAACATCTTGTGTACCAAAATTCGTAACGAGAACATTTTTTGAGGTGGCGTTATCATACAGCTCCTGCACAACGAAGCCGGTGCCGTTAACATCATCAGAGGGGAGGTGTACCCAAGCGTTTTCAATGTGAGCATTGCCGTGTGCTCCTTGCCAGCCACCGGTAACATCTGAAGAAACTGATTTTGACTGGCCGTATAGCTGCTGCGAACCCTTTTTTATGACGGTATCAAAGGCCGATGCATCGTCATACAGACCTTGCGTTCCGCCGTTGTATAAAGTCGTTTTTTCTGATTTAGCATTGTTATGTAACTCTTGAATTGCGCCGACGCCGCTGCCGACCTCTTTCCCCAGCACACTGCCAACGGTCTTCGCATTGTCATAAACATCTTGTCTGCCATTTTCAATAACTTCGTCATATACGACAGTATCACCGGAAATTACCGCAGTATAAGCCGAACATGAAGATGCAAGGGCGAGGAAAAATAACATAACATAAACTCTTAAAAATATTTTAATCA
>CAZFWP010000087.1:0-8037 GCA_964522805.1 uncultured Synergistaceae bacterium
TATCCTCTGTCATCAGACGATAGAGGTCTCCCGCCTGATAGAAGCAGTTGTCTGTGGGATCGTCTTTGGGGTCAAAGGGCCAAGCGGCACCGCTCAGTTCAAGCGGGGGTTCCATGTGTTCAGGCTGGTCAGCCCATTCACCGTAAGAGTTCGGCTGATAGCCGATTGTGGCGCCGGCATTGCCGTCAACGCGCATCATTCCGTCTCTGTGATAGCTGTGTACGTGGCAGTGAGCCTGGTTGACGGGAATCTGGTCATGATTGACGCCCAGACGGTATCTCTGCGCATCGCCGTAGGAGAAAAGACGCCCCTGGAAGAATTTATCGGGGGAGAAACCAATACCGGGCACCACATGCCCGGGGTTGAAAGCGGACTGCTCCACATCGGCAAAGTAATTTTCGGGATTGCGATTCAGCTCAAGTACGCCGACCTCAATCAAAGGATAGTCTTTATGGTGCCACACCTTGGTGATATCAAAGGGGTTCTCCGGATGTTTGCGGGCCTGTTCCTCTGTCATTATCTGCACATACATTGTCCATCTGGGGAAATCTCCCTTGGCGATGGATTCAAAGAGGTCTCTCTGATGACTCTCTCTGTCGCCGGCAACAATCGCCGCCGCCTCCGCATCACTGAGGTTTTTAATCCCCTGCTGAGTACGAAGGTGGAATTTGCACCACACACGCCTGTTATCCGCATTGCAGAAGCTAAAGGTGTGAGAGCCAAAACCGTGCATATGTCTGTATGAGGCGGGAATACCTCTGTCGGACATGGTGATGGTGATCTGGTGCAGCGCTTCCGGCAGCATCGACCAGAAATCCCAATTATTCTGGGCGGAGCGCATATTGGTCTTGGGGTCGCGTTTGACGGCTCTGTTAAGGTCCGGGAAGTTGTGCGCGTCTCTGATAAAAAAGACCGGGGTATTATTGCCGACAAGGTCCCAGTTTCCCTCTTCCGTATAGAATTTGCAGGCAAAGCCGCGGATATCACGTTCCGCATCAGCAGCCCCGCGTTCTCCTGCGACGGTGGAAAAACGCACAAAGACTTCTGTCTCTTTACCGATTTTTTCAAAAACTTTAGCACGCGAATATTTGGTAATATCTCCGGTTACAGTGAATTTGCCGAAAGCACCGCTGCCCTTGGCATGCATCCTGCGTTCCGGGATAACTTCCCTCTCAAAATGGGCAAGCTTCTCCATCAGCCAGACATCCTGCATAAGGACGGGGCCGCGCTCGCCGGCTGTCATGCTGTGTTCATTGCTTGGCACCGGGGCTCCTACCTCGTTAGTCAGCTTTTTGCTCTGATCCTTTTCCATCGTGTATTCCTCCATTCTGTGTCATAGACACCGCTTGAAACGGGTTAAATTTCTTTAAAAATGCAACTTTTAAACATGTATCAAGATAAAAATCAAGAAAATTATAAAACTTATAATCTATCTTGATAAGTCTCATTAGAACATTCTGAAGATTCCATGTCAAGAGTGAGAGACTGAAACTGGCATCAAGGGGAACAGTTTGATGATGAATAGATCCTAATATCAATTATGAAAATGACTATAACTCTAACAATGAGCTACATTTCTTGTCTTTATGTATATTAATCAATATTTATCACCATTCATTTTGAACATCTTTCATATCTTTGACTTATCGGCAATATCAACGGCTATTTCACCTTTTTTAATTGTCCCCTTGGTTTAGGCTGATAAAACAAAGCAGAGCTCCTCCTATAAAGGAGAGACTCTGCTTATCTCTGCGCTATCTTTATTCCATTAGTGATTAATGTCCAAGACGTTTTTCCTCGTATGCCGAGGACAAGAGCTTAAATGTATCTTATTTAAGCAGTTTCTGGGCGGCAGAAGGCTTGATAATTGACGCAGCAACAATAGGAGCCAGTCTGAATACGCTCATCCCACTATGAAACTCCTACAGCAATTTTTTGGGGCGCCCCACTGGGGTTTTCTTTTCGCCGGTGAGAATCTCAAAGGCCTTGTTCGCAGCTCGTTCGTAACAAGGAGTTAAGGTCTGCCTAAAGGTACTCTCACCACGCCAAAAAGGAAAGTCGTTCATTACCTCAAGAGCATGCATTCGCTGAGAGCCGTCGTCGGCGTAGTGAAAATTGGGCATCTTTGCATGATACCAGCCTTCATCTAAAGACAGCTCCGTCTGCTCCTCCGGCTCCTCCGCTTCAGCACCGCCGATAATTTCACTTTCATAGTCCCAATCTTCATAGCTCTCCTCGGGACTGTCCATCTCATTTTCTCCCTCATCATTCTCAGACGTGAGCATGGCTATAAGGCGGTTTTTGTCAATTCCGCGCAGTTTCAGCAGTAAAAAAGGGTCGTCATCAATGACTTCGGCAATTAACAGCAGCACCGCCACAATATGTTTACAGGGTGTCGCATCGTCGGGGCAGGTGCATTTAAACCTTTTCATCTCTGTTCGTTTAGGGAAGAGTGGAATCCCCGCTTCCATAAAAGCCAGCTCCATCTCTTCGGGCATTTCACAGGCCAGCAGTCTGGCGGCGAAGGAGGCGTGCTCGCGGAAACGCAGCAGCAGCAATTCTTTCTCCTTCTCAGCCACTGTTTCAAATCCCAGCTTGATCTGATAGGGCTTCTTTCTCGTACCTTGAACAAAAGCCGTAACCAACCCAGGCTCTATCTCAATGCTGGTAACTTGCCCCTTACGCGCGTAGCTTCTGCCTCGGGAGATACGTCCTGAGTCAATACACTCTTCCAAAATACGCATCCAGCGCGCCGACCACCAATTGGCCGCGGAAATCCGCCCCCTCCTGCTGCGGGAGCGGATACCGCCGCGAATCTCTCTCGGCTTCGCATAATTCCATCTGTATTTCTGTTCAGCCATTATCTGATATCCTCCACCGCATCACGGCTCAAAGCAAAAAGCTCGCGCAAATCCTCATCAGATAGGTCGGAGATCCAGTTCTCGCCGCTTCCGACAACAGCGTCGGCGACATGCCGCTTAGACTCGATAATCGCCTCTATCTTCTCTTCCAGTGTCCCCTTGCAGCAAAAATAATGTACCTGCACACTGCTCTTTTGCCCTATTCTGTAGGCGCGGTCCACGGCCTGCTGCTCCACAGCGGGATTCCACCAGCGGTCAAACATCACCACGTGGTTTGCCCCGGTGAGATTGAGCCCAGTTCCACCGGCCTTTAATGAGAGCACAAAAAACGGCGGCGGGTTATCCGAATTTTGGAAACGCTGCACCATTTCATCGCGTTTTTTCCTATCAACGCCGCCATGGAGGAACAGCACCTCTTTGCCAAAAGTCTCCTGCAAAAATCGCTTAAGCATCATGCCCATCTCGGCATATTGTGTAAATATCAGTGCTCTGTCTCCCGCTGCCAGCATCTCTTCGGCTATTTCCGCAAGACGTGCCAGTTTTCCCGAACGCCCCTCAAGCTCCGAACGATCCTTCAAATAAAGAGCGGGATGGTCACACACCTGTTTTAAAGAGGTAATAGCAGCAAGAACCAGTCCCTTACGCTGTATCCCCTCTGCCTCGGAGATTTCATCTTCAAGGCTGCGGAGAACCGCATTGTAAAGTGTCGCCTGCTCCCGTCCCAGTGGGCAGAATACCTGTGTTTCGATTTTTTCGGGCAGGTCACTGATGATATTTTTATCTGTCTTCAGGCGGCGGAGAATAAAAGGCCCGGTCATCTTCTTGACTTTTTCCATGGCTTTAACTTCACCGGCCTGGATTGGGCGGATAAAGTCCCGTGAGAACCTGGTCCTGTTCGGCAGCAGCCCGGGCAGCAAAAATTCCATAATTGACCAGATATCCCCAACATGGTTTTCCACCGGCGTACCGGTCAAAGCCAGATGCCAGTCAGCGGGAACAGCGCGCGCAGCCCGTGACTGCCTCGTGTCGGGATTTTTTATATTTTGCGCCTCATCTAAAATAACACCGCACCATGACATTTCCGCCAGCAGAGTGTTATCGCGGAAGAGAAGCGCGTATGAAGAGAGCACGATTACGCTCTCACTCGCCTCGTCCAAGAATTTATCGCCCTTAAGCCTCTTCGTACCGTGGTGAATAAGCACCTTCGTTCCTGGGATAAATTTTTCCGTCTCACGCCGCCAGTTCTCCACTACCGAGGTGGGACAGATTAAAAGCACAGGGCGCTTTTCTCCCTTTTCACGCAAGGACTGTATCATCGCCAAAGTCTGTACCGTCTTGCCAAGCCCCATATCGTCGGCCAGACAACCTCCGAGACCAAGTTTCGCCAGCCATAAAAGCCAAGAAAAACCCTTGTTTTGGTAAGGACGCAGAGAACCTGCAAAGCCGCAAGGCTGCGGGACAGGTTCAATCTCCTCCGCGCCGGTCAGCACAGCGCGCACGGAATTCAGCCACTGCGAACCGTTGACTGCGGACACGGGCATATCATCTATACCCTCGCTGAAAGAGGCAATAAGCGCATCACGGCGAGTTATTTCTCGAGGCATATGCTTCATGCCGTTGATAATCTTTTCTATCTCATCTCGGTAAAGTATCACCCAACGCCCCCTGATGTTGGCAAGAGGTGTCTTCAGCTCGCTGATTAAGGTCAGTTCATCTTCCGTCAAAATGTCCTCGCCCAAAGAGACAGACCAATCCACTTCCAAAAGGTCGCCGAGATTTATCTGACCGCATGAGGAAAAACCTTCGTTTTCACGGTCATGCAAATTTCCTCTCACCGCAAGTCTGGGGCGTTCGGAGAGAGATCCCCATGACGAGGGGAACTGCACCTGTATTCCCTGATCAAGAATCACCGGCACATGATTCTGTAAAAAATCAAAAAGCTCATTCGTATCGAGAAAACACTCCGTTGGCGCCGGATACTCAAGGCTAGCGGCGATAGCGGGAACAAAAGAAGCCAAATGTCCTAAAATTTGCAGCAAATAACGGCGTGGGTTCAGCCCCTCGCGTTCAAACCACAACCGCTCCGCATCATCGGGAGACCACACTCGCGCCGCGGGAACTACGATACCGGGATCACGGGAAGACTGCAAGTGCCAAGAAAGACGCCAAGTTTCGCCTGACGCGCCGTTTTCCTCACGTTCCGGCTCCTCCAGACGCATAAACAGCCGCCACGGCTGCCTTGTCACCGCTTTAAGGGAGTCCGCCCAATTTCTTATCTGCGGATAGAGAGAATCCATATCCTCATTCCAGCTCTCAAGCGGTACTTTAGGCCAGGTAAGAGACCTCAGCCAGATCTCATGTGGATTGGACGAATCAACCTTACGTCCATGCTGCTTTGCTGCCTGTGAACTCCGGATAACATAATCCAACAACGCGCATAAAATAGCCTCAGCACTCTCGTCTCGCCCTGCAACCTCAGTCCTGGGTTCTCTAAGAGAAAAACCGCGTAAAATCGCCGGGATAGCCTTAACATATTCGAGATGCTCGTCCTGATGCTTAGCCAGAAGGAGCGGACGCCACACAGAGACAAAACTATCGCCGCTGCGTTCCATATCGGGGAGATACGTGCCGCGGCAAACCATGATGGAAGCATACTCAAGAGCTTTGGCGATGAAACGCAGGTCATCGGCAAACAGCACTCCTGGAACAGAGAGCTTTTCATCCGTGTTCTTTAAAATAGCCGATATTTCGACAATTTCCTCACTTGAAACAGGGACGGCAGGAACAGTATAAGAGGAAAGAACCGCCTCTTCATCGCCGCAGCAGCACTCTCCCAACAAAGGAGAGGAGGGAATGGGAACACCCCCTCTGGAGGGGAGCAGCACATGGGCAAAAACAACGCTGTCTGCAGCACCCTTGCGTCCGCCGGAAACCGACGCCCGTTTCATAGCCCTGCGCACCATCTCCGCAGAAGCCCCCCAAGGCAAAGCGGTAACATCGGCGCCAAGGCCGCTTTTGTTCAGAACTTCTTCGGGTTCAAAGGAACGCTCTCCCCAAAGATAAAAAGAATTTTCCGCATAAAAAGAGTGAATAATCAGCATAAAAAAACCTCTAAGTCTATATCAACAAACTTCGGCGCGCAAAAAGGCGCGGACGCGAAGTCCGAGAAAATTAAAATGTATAATCAAACGACAAAAACAAACTATCCAAGTTACTCGAAACAGCTTCCCCCGATAAACTCTCTCATAATCGACAGGTTGGGGACATCATCAGAAGGAATCACCGGAATATATTGAAGCATCGCCAAAAGTCTCTGAGCCTCTCCGTAAGCGGGAGACTCCTCGGAGACAGACTTAAGTAGCGGAAAAACATAGCCCTTCAGCACCGGCAGCTCGTAAGCCAAAGCGGTGTTAAACAGGGTATCAGCATTATCCTGATAGGGGAAAATATGGCGATGGGAACCTCTTACCACTGATGGCCACTGCAATAGCGTCGCCTCGGGAGAGTTTCCTCTCGTGCGGTAATCACGCAGCAAACGGCGCAAAAGGCGAATATCAGTAGTACCTACACGATTGTGCATATCGAGGTTTGTCCCCGTAAGCGGACAGATAAAGATACGGTATTTGTTATCAAAAGCCACGCTTTCCGAGAGTTTATCATTAAGTCCGTGAATCCCCTCAATAACCAGCAGCTGCTTGGGAGCCAGCTTCAGCTTATAGCCCTTTGTTCTCATGCCTGTTTTAAAGTCAAATTTGGGAATATCAACCTCTTCACCGGCTATTAAGGCGCGAAGATGTTCATTAATCAGCGGAATGTCGAGAGCGTCAAGAGATTCAAAATCAAACTTTCCGTCCGCATCAACCGGAGTTTTATCTCTATCCACAAAATAATTATCAAGCTCCAAAGTGGCGGAGTTGATGCCCGACGTGAGCAGCTGTACTCTAAGCCTGCGGGAAGATGTGGTCTTCCCCGAACTGGAAGGACCGGCAAGACATAGCAGGCGCACCTCGGGACGCGACTCGATATGCTCGGCGATTTTGCTTAAAATCTTGGTATGCAGCGCTTCAGAGACCATAATCAAATCGCGGGAATGGCCGTGAGCAACGATAGAATGAATCCTATCCATCGTCCCCACAGAAAGATTATCCAACCACTGGGCATAATCCTGAAACAGTTTCAACGTTTTAGCTGACGCGCGCAGCTCCGTGGTCTTTGTCGGATTTGCCAAAGAGGGGCCGGAGATAAAGAGCCCGCCCTTATAAGTATGCAAATCAAAGGTTGGCACAATTGACGCTGTATCTGCCAACGCACCGCCGAAAAAGTCATAAATCCCCTCACAGCGGTAAAGTACTACAGGGTCATTATTAGTCCAGCGCAAAAGCTGCTCCTTGTCATGGTAGCCCTGAGAATACATAATAGCCCTTGCTTCATCAAGAGAATGCTCTTCGCGGATAAGCGCTGTACCGTCCTTAACCATGCGGCGCATCTCTGTTAAAATAATCTTCCGCTGCTCATCACTGATAGGGCCATCGGGCGAATCATAGTAATAAGAATAATTCATTGACTGGCGCAAGTGGAGCCTGATGTCACACTTGCGGGAGGCGGCCGAAGTCAGCATAAAAGAGAGAGTCCGATTATAAACCTCAATTCCCTCGACACTATCGGTCGTAATAAACTCCACAAAAGAATCCATCGATATTTTCCAAGATAATGACCTTTGCACTCTATTAACGCGGCAAGCCACAACTCTGTCTTTGGCTGCGAAATCTACCTTTGCAAGAATTTCCCGAACAGTAAGACTGAACTCACTGTACATCTCCCGAATATCTCTGAAAGTAATCTTTATCATGAACGATCCCCTCTCATAGATGGCGTAAAATAATACACCTGTTTTTTCATAAAACTAAGAACATACAGGCGCATCTTGTCATTCTACCACAAAATAAGTTACGGCACATATAAAACTAAAAGAACAATCGGCAATTTTTCACATTATTTATTGCTGCGCCAAAAAGCCGCCTCCATGAAAAAAGCCAAGGGAGGAAGAACTCTCGCGAGTGCTCTTCCTCCCTTGGCTTGCGGTAATGTGTGGGAGATGAGAATCAGATAAGTTTAACGATCATAGCCACGCCCTGCCCGCCGCCAATACAAGCACTGGCCAGCCCAAGGCTCTTGC
>CAZFWP010000088.1:0-7939 GCA_964522805.1 uncultured Synergistaceae bacterium
TGGCCAAAGAAGAAGTAATTGAGGTAAAAGGCAAGGTAGTGGAGCCACTGCCCAACGCTATGTTCCGGGTAGAACTGGAAAATGGCCACAAGATACTGGCTCACGTCTCGGGGAAAATGCGTATGCATTTTATAAGGATTCTTCCAGGCGACCGTGTTCTATTACAGCTTTCGCCCTACGATTTAACTCGCGGGCGGATAACATACAGGTATAAGTAACTTACTATCGGGTTCTGTCCCCCGAAGCGGGGATTCTAGTTTTACTCAAGGAGGTCTACATTTATGAAAGTAAGACCGTCGGTCAAACCAATTTGTGAATATTGCAGGATAATCAAACGCCATGGCGTTGTGCGCGTTATATGCAGCAGAAATCCACGCCACAAGCAGCGCCAGGGAGCAAGGAGGTAGCAGGGTATGGCTCGTTTAGCCGGTGTTGACCTGCCGCGTGAGAAGAGAATCGAGATAGCCCTTACCTATATTTTTGGTATCGGGCCGGCAGTTGCACAGCAGATAATAGCAACAACAGGCATCAACCCCGACACAAGGGTCAAAGACCTGACTGAAGAGGAAGAGCAGAAGCTGCGTGCAGAAATTGAAAACAATCATACTGTGGAAGGTGACCTTCGCCGTGAGATAGCGATGAATATCAAGCGTCTCATGGACATAGGTTGCTACCGTGGTCTAAGGCATCGCCAGGGTCTCCCTGTCCGCGGTCAGAAGACCAAGACTAACGCCCGCACACGTAAGGGTCCGAAGAGGACAGTCGCGGGTAAAAAGAAAGCCACGAAGTAAGGCTTAACCAGGGAGGGAACAACAGGTGGCCAAACGCGTACAGCGTACTCGTAAACGCAAAGAAAAGAAAAACGTCAGCTATGGAGTCGCTCACATTTTCTCAACATTTAACAATACAATTGTGACGCTCACTGACAAACAGGGAAATGCACTTTCTTGGGCTTCCGGCGGTAACGTGGGCTTTAAAGGCGCACGTAAATCAACGCCGTATGCAGCCCAGATGTCCGCTGCTCAGGCAGCAAAGGTTGCGCAGGATCATGGCGTAGTCGAAGTTGATGTTATAGTCAAGGGTCCCGGACCGGGTCGTGAATCTGCAATTCGTTCGCTTCAGGCGGCCGGACTACAGGTTAACGTTATTCGTGACGCAACCCCGATCCCGCACAATGGATGCCGTCCTCCAAAACGGCGTCGCGTGTAGGTTTTAAAGGAGGTAACTGACCAGTATGAGCAGATACACAGGACCTGTATGCAGGCTTTGCCGTGCAGAAGGTGCGAAGCTCTTTCTAAAGGGAGACCGCTGCTACACGGAGAAATGCGGACTCACAAAGCGCAATTCCAAACCGGGCCAGCATGGTACCCGCCGCGGAAAAATGAGTGAATATGGACTTCGTCTTCGTGAGAAGCAGAAGCTTCGCCGCTTCTACAGCCTTAACGAGACACAGTTCAGCACAATATATGAAAAGGCATCTAAAATGGCCGGACAGACCGGTCACAACTTCCTCCAGCTTCTGGAGAGACGCCTTGACAACGTAGTATACCGACTTGGCTTCGGCGTCAGCCGCAGTCAGGCTCGTCAGCTCGTCAGCCACGGACATTTTACTGTCAACGGACGCAAGCTTGATATCCCCAGTGCTCTTCTTAAGCCCGGAGATGTTATTGCTGTCGCTGAAGGAAGCAGGGAAGTTGTTCTCCTTAAAGAGAACTCAGAAGCTGCTGCCGCACGTGCAATTCCAGCATGGCTTTCCTTCAATGCAGAGTCTATGTCCGGTAATGTTGTCACAACGCCGATCCGCGAGCAGATTGAAGTACCTGTCAACGAACAGCTCGTTGTTGAATTCTATGCCCGTTAGGGAAACGAAAGGTGGGGGAGAAGATGGAGCATGATCGTCATGAGATCATAGTACAAGAATCCACCACGTCGTACGGCAAGATAACCATTGAGCCTCTTGAGAGAGGTTATGGGGTGACACTCGGCAATTCTCTCCGCAGGGTGCTTCTCTCTTCTATCAGTGGCGCCGCAATCCTGGCAGTGCGTGTTGAGGGAGTACTTCACGAATTCAGCACTATGCCCGGCGTTAAGGAAGACGTGATAGAGCTTCTGGTGAACCTAAAACATATACCGGTTCGCTGTCACTCAAATTCAGTCAGAACGCTTCACCTTGAGGTCACAGGCCCCAAGGTGATTACGGCGGCTGACATTGAGCCTGACAGTGAGGTCGAGTTCCCTGATCCCGACGCCTACATGTGCACACTTGAAGAGGGACATTCAATTGCAATGGACCTCTACGTAGGAACAGGGACCGGTTATGCTCCGATCGACCGTCCGAGAGCCTCTTACCTTCCGGTTGATGCTCTTCAGGCGGACGCTCTCTTTTCTCCGGTCAAGAGAGTTAAATATGATATTCAAGACAAGAGAATGGGACAGCGCACTGACTACGACAGCCTTACCATAGAAATATGGACAAACGGCGTTGTAACTCCTGAAGTCGCAATTATCCAGGCTAGCAGAATACTAAAAGGCTATTATGCCTCTGTTGTAGATTTTCTTGCCGGTCCCGGAAGCAGCGCTCTTGATGAAATTATCAAAGGAGACGATGCGGTGAAATCCGCGGTATCTCCGATTTCAGACAAGCAGCCGGCAATCTCCGGATTCCCGATGGGTGAAAATTCCATCTATGCAAGACCGGTTCGTGACCTGGAGCTTTCAGTCCGCAGTGAAAATTGCCTCCTCCGCGGCGGAGTGCATATCATTGGAGAGCTTGTCTCAAGAACAAGAGATGACCTTCTTAAGATACGCAATCTTGGTAAAATCTCGCTCAAAGAGATTGAGGAAAAACTGTCCAAATTCGATCTTCATCTCAGCGGTGACATCAGCGCGCCTCTTGACGATGACGATGATGATATCGACACAAACGCAAAGAAGCAGAAGGAGGAGTAATCAATGAGACACCGCGTTACAACAAGGCGGTTGGGACGCTGCAGCTCCCATAGGTGGGCCATGCTAGGAAATATGGCAGCCAGTCTCTTCATTGAGGGCAGCATTGTGACTACAGCTACAAGAGCGAAGGAAGTTCGCAGAGTAGCCGAAAAGCTCATAACAAAGGCTAAGTCAGGCGAAGTGAGTGATCGTCGTCTGGTAATCGCCCGCTTGCCCCACAAAGAGGCTGTCACTAAGCTCTTCAACGAACTTGGTCCCAAGTACGCAGATCGCAACGGCGGCTACACCAGAATAATTAAACTCGGCGCACGCCTTGGCGACGCCTCTGAGATGGCGGTCATCCAGCTGGTTGACTAACTCAGAATGAGTTTAGGCATAGCCCTTTCTCTCAAGGGTGCGGAGTTCCGGTATCCAGGAGCTGTGACCAATACTATTCACAGCCTTGATCTGGAAATCCGCCCCGGTGAGTGGGTTGTACTTCTCGGTTCTAACGGTTCGGGAAAATCAACCCTGATGAAGCTATTTAATGCCCTGCTGATACCCACGCAGGGCGTTTGTTTTGTGGATGGGCACAAAACTGAAGGAGATAGTGGCCCTGAAACAGTGAGATCGCAAGTATCAATGGTTTTTCAAAACCCCGAAGATCAGATAGTTGCAGCTATTGTTGAGGAGGATACAGCTTTTGGCCCTGAAAACCTTGGCATTGCCTCGGAGGAGATCAGAGAAAGGGTTTGCCATGCACTGATATCCACGGGGCTGTGGGAAAAAAGAAAAGCTCCTGTATCGTCACTGTCGGGGGGACAAAAGCAGCGTTTAGCAATTGCCGGAGTGCTTGCCATCGCTCCACGCGCCATTTTGCTTGACGAAGCGATGTCTATGCTGGATCCGTCTGCAAGAAAAGATTTTATGAATATTGTTAAAGAGCAGCATAACAAAGGTACTACAATAGTACAAGTAACTCACAATCTTGATGAAATTGTTTGTTCAGACAGAGTAGTGGTATTAGAGGCCGGGCAAATAGTATGGCAAGGGACTCCTGAGGTTTTTCTTGCAAAATCAACGGAAGAATTGCGAGCAATGAACTTTGCAAAACCGGCCATAGCAGTGTTGAGAGACAGGCTGATAAAGATGAAAATATTACAGGACTCAGTGAAGTCCGAAGTAAAAGCGATAAAAGATGCCTTATGTCAATAATAGTAAAAGACTTAAAATGTATCTATAACATAGGACTGCCTACAGAAACTGTGGCTTTGGACGGGGTATCGTTTCAGGCGGAGCGAGGGGAAATTATCTCAGTTGTCGGTCACACCGGCAGCGGCAAATCGACTCTCGCCCAGCATTTAAACGCGCTGATAATACCGCAGAGCGGCAGCGTAACCGTAGATGGTCTTTCCATAGAAAAAAATATGACTGAAATACGTTCTGTCAGACAAAAAGTCGGCTTAGTATTTCAGTATCCCGAACAGCAAATTTTTGCGGAAACTGTTGAGGAAGAATTATCCTTTGGTCCTAAAAATTGGGGGATAACGGGAGATGAGTTAGACCTACGCATAAAAAGGGCTCTTTTAACTATAGGGCTTAAAGAGTCAATATTGGATAAAAACCCCTTTGAACTATCAGGTGGGCAAAAAAGGCGCGTGGCTATTGCCTCCGTGATATCATCACAGCCGGACTACATTGTACTTGATGAGCCTACCGCTGGTCTTGACGCATCTGGGGCTGAAGAACTTGTGGCGATACTGCGTAAAAATTCCGAGAGCGGATGCGGAATAATTCATATAACACATGACCTGGAGCTTGCGCTGAATATCAGTGACAAAATTTTGGTCTTAGAACAGGGACGCAGCATTTCATGGGGCACGCCCAAACAGACAGCAGCGGCTCTTTGTGCCGGTGACTTGGCTACTCTTACCTTACCTGACGTGATGATGTTGTCGAAAATGCTGGTCGACGCGGGAATTATATGCGAAGCCGAGTGGAACCCTGAGCGGCTGGCCGAATTAATAGCGAAGGGGATGCCGGCATGTCAATGATGAATGGAATAGCTCTTGGACAGTACATTCCGGCAAAGTCTTTCGTACACGGACTTGATCCCCGGTGCAAAGTTTTGATAACGATTGTTTCTATGGTGGCAATCTTTATGTCGGACGGATTGTACTCTATGACCTTATGGGCCTTATTATTACCAATAATTGTCCATCTGTCTAAAATTCCTTTTTCAGCAATCCTTCGTTCGGCAAAACCTGTGCTATTCCTTATACTTTTTACATCGCTGCTGCATATTTTCTGGACTCCGGGGGATATTATTTTTACGCTGGGACCTATCGGCATTGCCGTTCAAGGAATAATGACAGCGATAAAATTATCTTTAAGACTTCTCTTTCTGGTCATGTACGCGTCGATACTGACGCTCACGACCAGCCCCTCAGAACTATCCGATGGTTTGGAGCTGATGTTGTCACCGTTTAAAAAAATAGGTTTTCCCGCTCATGAGACGGCGATGATGATGACAATCGCATTAAGGTTCATACCTACTCTTTTTGAAGAGACAGACAGAATCATGAAGTCTCAGGCCTCGCGCGGTGCCGATTTTGACACCGGCGGGCTTGTAAAAAGAGCCAAGTCATACATTCCCATACTGATTCCGATGTTTGTGCTGATTTTTCAGCGTGCTGACACTTTGGCCTCAGCAATGGAATCAAGGTGCTATCGCGGCGGTATAGGACGTGTGCGAATGTATCCCCTGAAATGGAGGTATAAGGACAGCGCAGTCCTTAGCATATTTATATTTTTTGCCTTAATTATTCTTTTTGCAAACAGGATGGCGGGATAAATGCGTTATGCTGCGGAAGTGAGCTATGAAGGTTCAAAATTTTGCGGATGGCAGCGCCAGTTAGGACTTCCAACCGTGCAGGAATACATGGAAAGAGCATTGAGTTTGATTAACGGTTCTTTTGTAAAAGTTGCAGGTGCCGGCAGAACTGACGCCGGCGTTCATGCGAAAGGACAAGTGTGCAGCTTTGACATGAACAAAGATTGGGAACCTCGGCGACTGCTGCTTGCACTCAATGCCAATATTCCGGACGGAATGTCCGCTATGCGCATTGCCAGGGTGAACAACCTTTTTCATGCGAGATTTGATGCCGGAAGCAGAGAGTATAAATATTTTGTGTGGAATGCAAGCACAATATATCCGCACCTAAAGCCGGTAACCTGTTGGGTGAAATCCCCTGACAGGGACTGGGGGCTGGCGGCTGAGGCCTGTCGTTACCTTGAAGGCACTCATGACTTTGCCAACTTTTCAAGAAAGGGAGAGCGTCCTGCCAATACAATACGCACATTATATGAAGTACGCATGAATCAGGAAGGGAATTTAGTGACATTTCATATAAAAGGCAGTGGTTTTCTTACCAATATGGTGCGTATAATAATCGGCAACTTGGAAAAAGTCGCGACAGGCGAACATCGTCCGGAATGGATAAACGAGCTTTTTATGGATGACGCGGACAGGTGTGATGGAGGGAAAACTTTTCCAGCTAGCGGGCTTTTTCTGTGGAAAATTAATTACTGCGAAAATATTTGGGATTAACACTAATTTCACCATGTGTTGTAGAATATAAAAGCTAAGACAGAGAAACATTCCCTAGTGGGATAGTCTCTCATTTGAGGGAGGTAGACTGATTTTGTGGAGCAGGGATATAGGTATAGATCTCGGAACAGCGACAGTTATCGTCTTTATTAAGGACAAGGGGATAGTACTCAGAGAACCATCGGTTGTCGCTATGGACGAATACACGGGCAAAATCCTTGCTGTTGGGGAAGAAGCAAAGATAATGATTGGTAGAACTCCAGGCAACGTAGTGGCCATAAGGCCGCTGCGCGACGGCGTTATTGCAGACTATACAATGACAGAAGTGATGCTTCGCGAGTTTATCAAAAAAGTTACCTCAGGTGTTGAGCGTTTAGCGCGCCATAGAGTAATGATTGGGGTACCTGCTGGAGCCACCGATGTTGAACGCAGAGCAGTTCTGGAAGCGGCTCTTGAAGTAGGGGCCAAGGAAGCGTATCTGATCGAAGAACCTATGGCGGCGGCTATCGGAGCCAATATGCCAATTGGGGAACCGATAGGGAATATGGTTGTTGACATTGGTGGTGGAACAACAGATATTGCGATAGCCTCTCTTGGGGGCTTAGTTGTCTATGAATCGCTCCGTGTCGGTGGAGATAAATTTGACGAATGTATCGTCAGGTACATGCGACGCCAGCACAACTTGGCAATCGGAGAGCAGACGGCAGAAGAAGTAAAAAAACAAATAGGAGCCTGCGATGCCAGCCGCACATCAGAAGATCTGACGATGGAAATAAGAGGCAGAGACCTTATACAGGGACTGCCGAGACAAATAACTGTAAGCAGCACTGATATAGCCACTGCTGTAGAAGAACCGGTAAATGCTATCATTGCTGCGATAAAAAGAGTATTGGAGCGGACTCCGCCGGAACTGGCATCTGACGTTATTGACAGAGGCATAATCCTCACAGGCGGCGGCGCTTACCTGCGCGGACTGGCCGATTTGATTATGACTGAGACAGAAATAAATGCTGTTGTCGCAGAATCGGCTTCTGAATGTGTCGCTTTTGGCACCGGAATAGCCCTCCAGTCACTGGATAAACTCAAAGAGACAGGGGCAATCTTCTCCGCTACAAGAAGAGGTTACAGAGGCCGGTAGAGCCTGTGCTATAAAGTAAAACTCAGCTGCTGTAAATATCGGGCGAAACAAAGCTCGTTTTTATGGCAGTTGTTTTTTCTCTTTACGAAAGAAAACCCTAATAAAAGAGGCAAAAAAATGAAATATTGGTGGGATAAATCCGGCCTGCGGTTTGAATGTGTCATGTGCGGCAAATGTTGTGGCGGGGAGCCAGGTTCTGTATGGGTTAGCGAACAAGAAACTTCCTTGATTGGCTGTTTTTTAAATATTAACCTTCATAAACT
>CAZFWP010000089.1:0-7376 GCA_964522805.1 uncultured Synergistaceae bacterium
GTAAGCGTCAAACCTGCCGTACCTACCGTTCCCTCCCAAACTAGTTTAAACTTCTCCCTGTCAGAAATACACAGCAGGGAGGTGAAACCTAACATGATCGACTGTGGCAACAAGAATATCTATATCGTCTGCGGTCCGACAGATTTACGCAATGGGTGCGGCGGATTGGCTGCCATCGCAGCCATGCGTTTGGCTTGCACTACTTTTGAATCGGCGATGTTTCTGTTCTGCAACCGCAGCAGAAATTTAGTGAAGATCATTGAATGGGACGGTGACGGTTTCTGGCTTTATCAAAAACGCCTTGAACGCGGAACCTTCCCATGGGCTGCAGATGGGAATATGAAGAAGCTTGTGCTGAGCAAAGAGGAGTTCTCCTGCCTCTTTTCCGGTACGAAGCTAAGACGCAGGCTTTCTGCCGATGAATTCTTTCCCACCGCAGTGGTTTAGCATAATAGACGGAATACTAAGACGTTGATATCACTGTCTTTTCAGAGTTTTTCCTGTATAATTGTCTTATGGAAGACTACACATTAAAACTCAAAGAAATACATCATAAATATGACGAATCGACGCAGCAACTTCAAGTTTCTGAGGCACTGCGAAAAGACTCAGAAGCAAAGCTGTTAGCCTCAGAGGCAAAACTTCATAAGCTGGAGCAGGAGTACAGCCAAATAAAGCTAAAGCTTGAGGAGCTGGCATCACTTGTCAAGTTGTACGAAGAACGCTTTCGTCTAAGTCAGCATAGAGCCTATGGTTCCTCACGCGAGAAGAATAAACCGGATGTAAATCAACTTCTTCTTTTCGATGAAATAGAAAATGAGGCCGACCTCAAAAAAGCTGAAGTTGCCGCCGAAGAGGAAACTGAAACTGAACAGGTTAAGTCCTATACACGCCGCAAGCACAATTCAAAAAGCAGCAATACCGACAATCTGGACAACCTTCCCCAGAAAACAGTGGAACACACCCTTCCTGAGGATCAGCTTGACTGTCCTGAATGTGGAGAGAAAATGCACCGCATAGGCCAGGAGGTTGTAAGACGTGAGCTTGTTATTATTCCGGCCCAGACATATGTGCTAAATCATATACAGGCTGTCTATGGTTGCCGTACCTGCGACCGGAAGGGAACCGAAGCTACGTTTAAAAAAGCCCCTCTGCCAAAGGCGGTTATTCCCGGAAGCAATGCATCTGCCTCAGCTATAGCACATATCATCGTCGAGAAATACATGTATGGAGTTCCCTTATACAGACAGGAACTTGCTTTCCTGAACGAAGGAACCCGTCTCAGCCGTCAGACAATGGCAAACTGGCTGGTACGCGCCGCAAGGGACTGGCTTACTCCGATATACAGTATGCTTCGAGACCGAATGTGCAAAGAAGAAGAAATACTCCACGCAGACGAGACAGTGGTTCAGGTCTTAAAAGAGCCCGGCAGATCCTCTCGGTCTCAATCCTATATGTGGCTTTACAAAACCGGACGAGACTCCGACAAACAGACAGTGCTCTACGAATACAAAGAAACAAGGTCAAGTGCTCACCCAACAGCATTCCTGAAAAACTTCAAAGGCTATCTGCACACAGACGGCTATGTTGGCTATGGCAAACTTGGCCCCGGCGTCATCCGCTGTGGCTGCTGGGCTCACGCGCGCAGAAAATTCCACGAAGCAATACAATCCCTTTCAGCGGAAGAAAAAACCAACAGCCTTGCCCAAACAGGGCTACAATACTGTGACAAACTCTTTGCTCTTGAACGCGACTTCGCTACGCTCCTGCCGGAAGAACGCTTCATAAAAAGACTTGAACTCAGCAAACCTGTGACAGACGCCTTCTTTACATGGGCTGCCAACCTTCCCGCACTGCCCAAATCACAGCTTGGCAAAGCCCTGCACTACGCCCTTGAACAAAGGCCGCTACTTGAAAACTTCTACAAAGACGGTCGACTTGAAATCTCCAACAACAGCGCTGAACGCAGCATAAAGCCCTTTGTAATTGGACGAAAAAACTGGCTCTTCTCCTGCACTCCCAAAGGAGCAGATGCAAGCGCTGTTATCTACTCAATCATAGAAACGGCAAAAGCCAATAACATAAAGCCGCTAAACTACCTCAATTACATATTTGAAACCATGCCCACACTACCATCACAAGACAAATACGACGCCTTACTCCCATGGAGCAGTGAACTGCCGGAATCTTGCCGTCTGCCGCAAAACAAAAGCGAACAGGAAGTGCCTACTGACACCCCGGACAAGGGCAACGCAAACACCGAAGAACAATAAACAATAACCTCAAAACAGCAGATCCCACACACAATGACCTCCCGCAGCTTTGCGGGAAGGTCTTGTGTCGTTGACATGAAAAGGATATAGCATAAAGTTCGTTGTTGGTAGGTACGGTAGGTTTGACGCTTACAAACGCATTGATATTATCGGACAAAGAGACGAACTTTCTAAAAAATAGTATTTTAATGCTGAGAAAAAATTAATTTTATTATATAAAAATAAAAATATGTTTAAAAAAAGAGGCTAAAAAAACAGAATAAAAATCTAAATAATGCGCTCTATCACATGAAGGGCAGTAAAAGATAGAAATTAAGTTTTTATGCCCCGCTTTTGTTATTTTTTTAACAAGTTTACAAAACATGAATCGTCTTCATGCTGCTGATTAATAACCTTCGTTTTACTAATAGCTGCTTCTCGGCTATCCTGATGCTGTCAGGGAGGCAAAAGCCCCATGATAAAAAGCTAAAAACATCTAATAAAAACAAAATAAAAATCCTCAAGGAGGAAACATAAAATGATCGGAATCCAGCTTGCAAACAGCACAAACGAATCAGTACTTTACTTCTTGGCGATCTCTACAAGCCTTATTGCCGGCGGTTTCTCTTTGAAAATGGTCTATGACCTTTATTTCTCTGCTCCGGCAGCGGCAAAGCCGCATCAGACAAAGGCCAAAAAGCTCGTTGTGGCTCCTAAGTTTAATTAGCTCTTCAATAAGCTTTTCAAAACTCTTCTAAATATTTTTAACCGCGATACGTTTAACCCTCAGCGAAGCCGCACGGCTTCGCTTATTTTTTATCTTCTTTGCCATATAAAACGTGATGCCCATGCTCATCTATTTTTTTGCAGCAAAATGACTTTCTAGAAATTTTCCATGACTTTTAAATAAAAATTGCATACGGCAGCTTGTAAAAATGGACTGTCTCCGTGGAAAGAATAAAGGCGAAAATTGTTTATGCGCTCTTTTGTGAACCTCTTTTCTAAAATACCTCCCAAATGTCATAAATAGAGTGAAACAGTTCCTAGGCACTAAATGTAAAAAAATATACTGATTTATGAAATACAATACTTTGTTATAATTTAAGATAAGAAGACACTATATATTAGCCAAGTGCCGCCGCTGTTTGCTGCATCTGTTTTTGAAGTCGGCGTAACTTGCAGACAGCTGTCAGCAGATAAGCCGCTAAAAATAAAAGCGGGACGCGGCGATATTGCTTTGCCGCTGCTGACTATTGAAAGGGAAGGTGTGGACAAAGATCGGCAAAGAGTATTTGTTTTATGTTTCAAAGATAAGCCCGTGTCTCTGCGGCATAAGGTTAAGGTAAATAAACAATACTTGTTTGGAGGAAGATGCTAATGACAAAGATAAAAATTTTTTGGAAATGCGGCACTTTTTTAATGCTTTTGCTATTGGCGGCGGCAATGACGAATTTCGCTGTATCCGAGTCAAGCGCGGCGCCAAAGACGATGGAGATCACTACGGCAGATGAGCTGCGCTCTTTCCGTGATAAGGTTAACGGCGGGGAAACGGAGCTGAACGCTGTACTCAAGGCTGATATTGACCTTGGCGGCGCAGAATGGGAGCCTATAGCCTTAGACGGCGGCAAACCGTATATAGGTTCATTCTACGGCAACGGACACACTATAAAGAACTATAAAATCAGCAAACTGTATGCCGGAAAGATTGACAATAATATTGAGGGTCTGTTTGCAGGCTTTTTTGCCAATGTCGGCGGCGGGGGCTCAGTCAGCGGAGTGATACTCAATGGCGATATAGATATTGTGCATGACAAGCCGAATGGGAAGATTGTGTATCTTGGCGGAGTTGCTGCTTATAGCTCTGGTGCGGTCTTAAGCTGTGTGAACAGCGGCCCGATTAAAATGCAATATGTTCCTGTCGGCGGAGATCCTATGCTGGGGGTTACCACTCAAATCTATGCGGGCGGTATTGTCGGATTGATTAATAGAGACGTGCAGTCCGAAATCAACAGCAGCCGCAATACCGGCATTTTGTCTCTGGACGTTGACTGCACCAAGGCCCAGAAGCGCCCCAGTGGTATCTTTATTGGCGGTATTGTCAGTGAAGGATCCGTGTCTAATTCTGTAAACAGCGGCAAAATCTCGGCAAATGTAAAAATGGGTAATATTGTCCATCGCATCGTAATCGGCGGCATTTGCAGCATCTTAAACTCTTCAACTTACGGCTCTCTTGTCAATGAAGGGGACATTTCTGCTAAGGCCGATATGGGTACCTTGTATCTAGGCGGCATTGCCGGCCATACGCTTGCCGGCAATATACAAAATTTGACAAACAAAGGGAATATTGAAGGCGTCACAGCCCTTACCAATGCCGACGACGCCGTTCTGCATGCCGGAGGTATTTTCGGGTTCACAAATCTAAACATTTCTCAAGCTTACAACAGTGGCAACATCAGTGTAAAGACCCCTAACTCGAGGGCTAAAACAGGCGGAATCTGCGGGGCTTCACAAGCAAAGACATCAACTCATCTTATGAATCTCGGTGCGGTCTCCTCTCCAACAGGAACGATCTTTACCGGCGGACTATTCGGGGCGTGCACGTACGGCCATAAAATATCCAACGGCGCGTCTGCATTAGGTGCTGTTGAGGGGGATCGTTTAGTCGGCTCATCAAGCACTGTCACACTGCCTGAATCTGTGGGTGTTTTTGCGCCCGCTGAGCTTGCAAAAGCGAAAGTCGCATTTGCATTTAGCCCCCAGCCCCTATTTGTCAAGTCAGGTAGTTCTGCGGTGCTTACAGCTTCAATGTATTCCCCCCAGTCTGTTCCTCAAGGGGTGCATTTTAAAGATGTGAGCGTATCAGGGGAGGGGGTTGCCTTTTTGTCGTGGAATGACTCTAAATATGAGTTATCTCTTAAGGCGAAAAACAAACCTGGGGTTGCCGCTGTGACATTGGACGGAAAGTTCTTTCCGACAGATTTTACTCCCGGTCGTGACCTGAGGCCTGTTGCAGATGGTATAGAGATGCGCTCTGTCTTTACTGCGGCGACGACAGATGCCGCTCCGACTCCGGCTGCCGGCGGTTCTGGCGGCGGCTGCAACGCCGGTTTCGGCATGGTTTCCTTGGCTCTGTTGGCGGGAGCCGTACTGATTTACCGCAGAAAGTAGTTCTTTTTCTGCCCGATTAGGGCATCTTGATGCGGCACATCGAAACTATTAAGGAGAGCTTCCGAGAGAAGCTCTCCTTTGCTGTTGTTTCAGCCTCCGTAAGAGAAGGGCATAGCCGCGGAAACGCGCCTTTGCCGGCGTTTTTCACGGAATAAAGATGCAAAGAGAACACAAATAAGATTATTTTTCTCCTATTTTACATATATGAAAAATGAAAACATGATATACTTATTCATGAAATAATCATAAATACTTGATAAGTAGTTTAAAAGGGGCGATGAAAAAACAAAGGGTATTTTTTTAGGCAATCTGTTTTAGCGAATCGTGCTTTGATGTCTGCTGCGGGAGAAACGGTGCAATGCAAAACGGGCGCGAAGAAAGGTCATATATAAACAACACAGACGGAAACGGGGAAAGTTGGGAAGCATACAGAACCGGGATTGATGAATTAATGAAGTCGCCGTCTTGCGGAACTGAGCCGTCTGCCTGTATTTGCAAAAGAACAGGACGTCTGAATATTACTATATAAGGAGGAAAGTTCAATGAGAAAGATAAACTTATTAAAAAGCGCTCCGGCGTTTGTTTGTGCATTGCTGTTTGCCATAACGGTTATGTTTCCCGCACTGCCTGTAACAAGCGCGGGCGCGGAGCCTCTTCCGCCTATACTGATTTCTACCGCTGCGGAGCTGCGTAATTTTCGTGATCAGGTCAACAACGGAGAAAAAGGTCTGGACGCTGTCCTCAAGGCGGATATAGACTTGGGCGGTGAGGAGTGGACTCCCATTGCCACAAACGGAGCTTATCAGGGTACGTTTAACGGCAATGGACACATTGTCAAGAACTATAAAATAACCAAGCTTTACGACCTAAAGAACTTCTATGAGGGGGCGAAGGGCGGCGGTTTTTTCCTGCAAACTGACCCATACAGTAGTGTGGACGGGCTGATTCTCTCCGGCACTATCGCTATCGCTCCCAAAGAGGCCGCGTTGGGGTATGTTTATGTCGGCTCCGCCGCTGCTTATAACGCCGGCAGGATTACCAACTGTGTCAATATCGGTTCTGTTAACGTAAAATGCACTATAAAAGATTCGGGCAGCGGAGAAGACGCCTGCTATGTAGGCGGTATCACAGGAGAAACAGGCGATAGAGAGACATTGCTTGCGGGCTGTTGGAACAGGGGCGCTGTTTCATTCTACGGCAGCGGCGTTTCCTCCTCAGGTTTTATCGGTACTATGGCTCGTGTCGGCGGTATTACCGGAGAAGGCTTTGCTTCGCACTCGAAAAACAGCGGCAAAGTGGAGGCTAAGACCAGTAAGGTCGGGAGTCTTTATGCCGGCGGTATCTCCGCCTTTGGCGGCGGCGAATATTCCGTGAACGAAGCGGCGGTTTCCGCTGAATCTGACGGGCTTGTCTTTGCCGGCGGAGTCTGCGGAACAGCGGATGGGCTTTTAAAGAGCTCTGCTAACAGCGGTTCTGTCAAGGCGATTAGTATTGGAGGCCTTCCCGACGGCGCTGTCGCCGTGGCCGGAGGGATTGCCGGCGAAGTCCGTGATGAGATTAATGGTGCTTATAACAGCGCTTCAGTCTCTGCCTCCGCTAAGTCCGCTATAGCGTTTGCCGGAGGTATTGGCGGGAGATTTCAGCGCGAGTCAAAGGGCGTTAACTGTGCTAATTTAGGTACTGTCAATGCTTCAGGCTATAGACATGCTGTCGGCGGTATCTGCGCTTCGATAGATAATGAAGCGGTAGTTTCCAACAGCGCCTCTGCCAAAGGCAAGGTGGATAAAGATATCCTTTTTGGAGAAGCTCAACTTGGAGAGGCGGCGCTTGGGAGCGTGGGTCAACGTGGTGAACAGGCTGACAGCGGTTTACGCGAAGATCTAGGAGTCGTATCACATACGGCTTTTCTGCTCGATGAAGCCAAACTTGCCCGAGCGGCAGAAGCGTTCACTTTTA
>CAZFWP010000090.1:0-2623 GCA_964522805.1 uncultured Synergistaceae bacterium
ATTTTTAAACGGTTTGCGGTTTTGCCGTGCGGTGCTGTGGGCTAGGCTCTTTTTTTGAAGGTCAAAAGCGCTAATCCCAAAAATCCCCAAAGCGCAAGCGGTGCTATGCCGGCGTTGCAGCCACCGCCTGATGAGGCTGAGGGTGAAGGCTCTGAGGGGTCGGCAGCAGCAAAGGCTTTTATGCAGATGATGGCGTTTTTGTATGAGTTGGCGCTGGCAACCGTCAAGATATCACGGTAGGTCACACCGTCTTGCGAGACCCAGCCGGTTCCCGTTTGGCCGGCGGCTCCGTCTGAATAGCCCGCCTGAACATACTCACAGGGGATCATATACTCGGCCTCAGAGGTGGTTTTGACCACCACAGAGAATTTGTCTCCCTTGGTTAGTTTCAGCGGGGCATCCAGCGTGATGGTGTTGTAGCCGGGAGCGGCAACGGTGATATTTTTTGTCGCTTCAAGTTTTCCATCTGTAGGCGAAGAAACACAGCCGCTGTATATTTTTATTTCGCACTGCTGGTCGGGGACTGTTGTGTAGAGGGCAACAGAGTCAAGCCTGTCGTTTCCTTTCGCCGTAAAGATGTTGGCAAAGTAAGCGGTGTTAAGACTTCCGGCGTTTCTACGCTCTGATAATGATGTGCCGTCATATTTCAAGAATCCCACGTTGCCAAGGTAGTCGTATTGGTAGATTCTCTCGTCTGCCGGGGCGGTCTCTGTTTCGTAGACCACTCCGTCGCAAAGTGTCGGCTCTTCGTAGGAGACATAGAAGTATCCTCTGTCTCCGAAGTCCGTGCCCCAGCTGTTGCGCACAATCCAAGCCCCGTTTGCTTTAGGGGGGTGTTTGCTAAATTTACCCGCAGAGAAGTTATCGTCCCAGCCAACGATGGTCACAGCATGGTTTGTTCCCACGGTTTGATAGTTATTTGAAGAATTAAAGGTCATATTTGTTCCGTCATAGGCTTCATCGTCCCAAAATATGCCCACCGAGACCGCCCCTTTAGTCCGTATCGCTTCTTTTATCAATTCTCGTCTTTTTGTCTCATTAAGTTGATTTTCGCGCAAACCGCCGTTTCCCAGATAGAGGGCGTTTACGAGTTTATAGCTCCTTTTCATTACCGACGGGGTATATATCTCCCCTATAGCGGCAGGTGTTTTCACTTCTTTGTCAGTTACAGAGCCTGTGCCGCGCGCAAGCAAGGCCACGGCCCGCCAGTCGTCTCCTCCGGCATTGTAATAATCCGGCGAAGTATAGGTGAAAGATAGCTCTGCCGGGGTGGATTTGTAGGCGAAGTATGTCAGGTACCACTCGGAAAGATAGACGTCGGCGGATTTCGCCCCCCCTTTGGTTATTAGGTTAGACTCCGTAGCCGCCATGGCGGAGTGAGTCCAGCAGTTGCCAAAAGGATTTTGATTTCTCACTGAGGGCATTTTGCCGCGCAAATCATAGACGGCAGGCAGAGCGGCTTTGCTCTGTTTGGTAAATGACGCCCTGCCGTTAATTCCGTAGGTAATATTGTCAAGATGGCGCCAATTAACAGGAGAGGGAGCGTAACCGTAATTTGCCGCCGGGGAACCGTTATTTGCGGACGGCTGCGCGTTTTTTTGCCAAGTTACAAAGGCTGGGTTGGGGGAGGCAGCTTTAAGCAAGTTATCCGCCTGAGCGGCAGAGGTAAATGAGACGAACAAAAACATCAAAATAATAAAAGAAAACCGCATCCATTTGCTGATTTTTTTCATATACAGAGCTCCTTTTAATTAAAATCACCGATTTTTAATTCTTGTGTTTATTAAGCGACATTGCCATTATTTATAAAAAAGCCGCCATGTTTCATTGGCAAGGTCTCTTCCCTTTGATATGCAAAAATAGTCCGCAGGTGATTTCGCATATTATCTTAAAGAGAACAAGAAGTAAAGCGGCTCTTTGGTCTCCTCTTTAGCCCCGCGCCGAGTCGTTGCCGTGCCGCCGCGGGGGACACGGGGAAGCCGATAACCGACAACGGGGACAAGGGCAAAAAACAAGAGGAGCCGCAGCCCCTCCTGTGGTTGGTTATCTGTGCTTAACGGCTTTTTCTAAGCCTCATCGCCGTCGGCAGGGCGAGAGCCAAAAGCGCAAGCGAGACGAAGCCGGCGTTGCAGCCGCCGCTGCTGCCCGATGCTCTGTTCTCTGCCGGAGTCACCACGATGGAGTGGTCAGCCACAGTCAGAGCAATATCCTGGCTGACGGTAACAGAAGAGGCAGTGAAATCGCCAAGATTTGTCTTATTATAGGTCAGCGAGAGGTGCAAAAGGCCGCTGCCGTTTTGCTTTGCCGTTATTTTGAGCTTCGCGCCATCAATGGCAACATCGGCAAGCCCCGCCGGGGTGACAGAAGCATCGGATATGGTGATATCTTTTGAACTTCCCGAAGGGAAAGAAGTAAAGCTTACTTCACCGCTGCCCTTGGAGTCCAAATCCAGCAGCGGTGCCGATGGCAGGCAGTCAGTGACAACATCACTGCGCCCTGCGTCATATGATACAACACCGGTAACAGTAGTTGCATCGATTGCCATCTCTTCTATTAAACCGCACCAAACAGCAGGAACGCTATCTCCTACCATCCAGACGCAGTCGGTGATATCATTTTCGTA
>CAZFWP010000090.1:2723-7335 GCA_964522805.1 uncultured Synergistaceae bacterium
CAATACTGCCCTGCGGATATTTACCGGTACTATTACCCGATGCTTTAATATCAGCGCTTTCCACACGGCATTTGCTGATCAGGCAACCGGAAAAACCCTGCCCGGCAATACCCCCGGCACAGGAAGGCGCTGTTTGAGATGCGGCGGCATCTGCGGTAAAATTTTTCGCCTGGCAGTTTATTATTTTCCCGCTGTCCTCGAACTGACCAACAATGCCTCCCGCACAGACGTTTCCGCTTCCTTGCTGGTTTTTACGCAAGCCTGTGGCCTTGCCAGAGACAGCGCAGTTTTGAACAGTGCCCTTCTCAAAATAACCGACTATCAGCCCTGCTTTATAACCGCTCACCTCTCCTGAGACGGTGAGGTTTTTTATCACAAAATCGCCGTTGGCATAAGAAAATAATCCGCTGTACAGATCGGGGTTGTAAGCATAGAGCCCCTTAATTATATGCCCCTGGCCGTCAAAGGTACCGGTAAAGGCGATATCGGCAACTGTTTGATCGCCGGATAAATAAGACGTACCGATGGGCGTCCAGGGATTTGCCGCGCTGCCCCTGAGGTCTAAATCCACCGCCAGTTTGACATTTTGCCTGTCTGCAGAAATCGTGCCGTTGTTGACGCCGTCACGAAACGCCGCCAGCTGCTCGACAGTGGTGATGACATAGGGGTCTGCTGCTGTGCCGCTGCCCTTATTCGCCGTATCGGCCTCTGATGCTGAGAGCAGCGACGTGCCGATAATCAATGCCGCCGAAAGCACCAGCACCGGCAGGCAAAAACGCTTTGCCAACCTCCCGTAGCTTACCTTTTCACATCGTTTCTCCTTTGCTTGTCCAAAATTAAACATTATCCGTAAAACCCCTCTCAAATATTAGCATTATCTTATATGTTTTTGTCTTTTATTAATAATAGCACTTAATTTTAACATTTAACAGTATAAATTTGTATTTTGTTTAACAATATAAAAATAAATAAACATATTAAAACAGCATTGAGAAAACTTTACTTAAACATATTTTTCAATCTAATTTTTTGTTTATTTTTATCTCAGAGAACGCTTGCGGCACTTTTAATGAGCTTCATTTAGAGCGGAAAGAGCGCCTTTAGCACGGTGAGTTTCGGCGTTAGCAGCGAAAGCCGTCTAGATGTTTACAACACGAGGTATGGTAAGAAATAGCTGCATGCTCATGCCCGTTTAAGCCTTTTCGCAAGTGAATCCATCAATGAGTTTTGCGGTTCGTTAGATGCAAATTCTGGTAATGCGCGAAGATTAGCGCAGTTTTGCAGATTTATTTGATGGCAAAACCATTACTTTGCTATATTATGGTAATGGCTTTATGCAGCGATATTTTTTAGTGCAAAGAGGGTTGGGATAGATGGAAGATCTGTTTGGCAAACGAATTACCTCTGAAAAAGATTTGCTGCAGATTTTTAATAATTTACCAAACGGAGTCGGCGTTTTTGAGGTTGATGGCGAAAAGATCGCCGTCAAGTATCTCAATGACGGCTGCTATAGTATGCTGGGGCTTGATAGCGGCCGCAGAGACCGCTCTTTCTGCGCAGATCCCACGGCTTTCATCCACCCTGATGATCTTTTAGCGGTTTACAGGGAAATTAACAGTGCCATCGCCGAGAACAGCCTCTTTAATTGCACTGTCCGCATTCTATGTGATGACGGTTCTTTCCTCTGGATCAGTATCTGCGCAAAATGGTCACTGCAAGACAGCGGCAAATATCTTTTTTACGCCTCATGTACAGATGTGGACGAGAAGAAGAAAAATGAAGAGCACCTAGCAGAGACAGCCTCAATAATAACCGCCGCCATGGATTGCTCTTCTATGCTCTGTTGGGAATACCACCCCGAGAGCCGCACAGCAGTCTTCGGGAACAAGGAGAGCCCGCTGTTCTCCGGCAATCGGCTTATCAAAAATTTTCCGCAGGTTTTGGCAGAACAAAATTTTATCCACCCTGAGTATAGAGAGAGACTTTTTGATACCTTCAGAAAAATAGATATGGGACAGGAAAGCGCCTCCTGCGAAGTTAAACTGCGATACAGCGATGGCTGGCACTGGAAGAATATCTCTCTTACCTCCGTCTACAGCCGCGAGGGGCTTCGCCTCAAAGTTATCGGCACCTCAGAAACACTGGATGCCTACAAGGAGCTTGAGGAGCGCTTCGCCATTTCCGCAGCTCAGTCAGGACTCACCACTTGGCAGTATAATGTTCAGGAACGGCGTATTATTCCCGACATTGTCACACAAAATATTCCCTGTTCTTTTACGGTGATTGAAAACGTACCTGAAAGTATTATCAGCAATGGCAGCCTGCACCCTGACGACATAGAAGTTTTCCGAGCAATGTACAGAAAAATTGAAACCGGCGTCAAGAGCGCCCAATGCGATTGCCGTTGGAAAACCCCTGACCGCAGCTGGCATTGGCGCAGAACTTTTTACACTGTGGTCTCCGACAAAGACGGCAAACCGATAAAGGCTCTCGGAGCTTCAGTAGACATCTCGGAGCAAAAAGAGGCGGAAGAAAAGTATGAAAAATACACCGAAAGTCTCTCTGCAATCAATCCTTTAGCCATCGGCAGCTTTCGTTTTAACCTGACCAAGGACACCTGCTGGGACGGACATTCCGCCTATCAGTCAATTATGAGTCTGCAAAAAGACGGCACTGCGGAGGGATTTTTTAAAAGCGCCGCCCGTTACAGCGTCAACCCTGACAATCCGGAATTTGCCCACTTTTTCAACCGCAAAAATCTCATTAAGGCCTTTCGCGAGGGCAAGAGTTCTCTTTCGCTGGACCACCAATTCCGCATGGACGATGACACCAAATGGATAACCACCTTTATTAATATGGCAAAAAATCCCCTTTCCGGCGAGATTGAAGCGGTTATTTATTCTATCGACATAAACCAAAAGAAATTAGCGGAACAGATAATCAACACCGTCACCTTGGCTAACTATGACCAGATTATTCTCATCGATGCGAAGAAAAACACCGCTCGCCGCTATATCGGCGGCCTGTCAACGGAACCCTCGACCATCTACACCAATGACAGCAAAAAAAGGACCGAAGAGTATCTGCGCCAATATTACGGCGGCAGCGACATAGAAGACTTCATTGCCAAAACCAGACTCTCCTATGTCACTGAGCAGCTAAAGCTGCATGGTCTCTACGTACTCAACTACCTCATGAAAGATAACGATAAGGGCTCCCTGCGCAGAAAAAGGGGAGAATACCGCTATCTGGACAGAGGAGAAGGGCTTATCTGCTTCACCAGAATGGATATCACAGAGATTTTTGAAATGGAACAAAAGGCCAACAGCGAGCTTAGCGCCGCGTTGAAAAGAGCGGAAAGGGCCTGTTTGGCAAAGAGTGAATTCCTCTCCCGCATGAGCCACGATATGAGAACCCCACTCAACGCCGTTATCGGACTGTCGTCTCTGGCCCGTGACAGCGTCTCGATGAGCGAGATAAAAGCTTATATGGATAAAATCAACATCTCCGGCCAATATCTGCTGGGGCTGATCAACGACGTTCTCGACATGTCAAAAATAGAAAATAAAAAGCTGGAGCTTTGTTACGAAACAATTGAGACGGAAGTTTTTTTCCGTAACATTATCGAGATAGTGCAGCCGCTGATGGACGCAAAACACCTATGCTTTCGCCTTGACCTCTGCCGCACCGCCCCCAAATACTTCTGCTGCGACCGTCTGCACTTGCAGCAGGTATACATTAATTTGCTCTCAAACTCCATCAAATTCACCCCCGAATATGGACACATTGAATGTTCCGTATCCATTCTCGGCACAGACGACAAGTTCGTTTACTCACAGATGGTTCTCAAAGACAGCGGCATCGGCATGAGTGAAGAATTTCTTAAACATGTCTTTGAGCCCTTTGAGCAGGAATATCACGACAAGGGAGGTACTGGGCTGGGGCTGCCGATTGTCAAAAATCTTATTGAACTGATGGGCGGAGAACTGACAATAGAGAGTAAAAAAGGCTGCGGCACGACAGTGACAGTGCGGCTTAAGACCCCTGTCTGCGGCTTGCCCGCAAACGAATTACCCTCCGTAAAAGAGCTCCGCACCGAAAGGTCTTTTAAAGGCAAAAGAATCCTCGTAGCCGAAGACCAGCCGATTAACACCTTGATCATCACAAAAATCCTCAGCAAAGAAGGAATCACCGCAGACTGCGCCGAAAACGGACTCGCCGCCGTAAAAATGTTTGCCGCTTCACCGGTTGGCTTCTACGACGCTATTTTGATGGACATTCGTATGCCGATAATGAACGGCGTTAAGACCGCGAAAGTTATCCGCAAAATGATGCGGGAAGACGCAAAGACCATACCTATTATCGCCATGACCGCAGACGCATTTGACAAAGACATGCAGCGCGCCCAAGAGTACGGGCTGGACGGATATACAGCAAAACCAATAATGCCGGAAGAACTCTTTTCGCTTTTATATTCTCTAATTAAATAAAGCGAAAAAACGTAACATAACACCACAAAAACAACAGCTATCGCCGTTGCTCCGAAATCATCGCAGCGCCGCCGCAAAACACATTTTCAGCGGCGGCAAAAGCTTAACCGCCCTCTGTCTAA
>CAZFWP010000091.1:0-7218 GCA_964522805.1 uncultured Synergistaceae bacterium
CACCCCGGCGAACACTAGGAGATTATACGCAGAATTATTGGTGTTGTCAATCCTTATAAGAAAAATTGTTGTGTTAAAATAAAGCCAGCCACTCAGTCTTTTTTGTCTCAAAATTAAAAAATGGAGTGGGGTGCTGACGGTGAAAAATTACTCTGTAAGGAGGAGGTGTTTTCTGCTCGAAGAGTTGGAAACTCTCCAATCCGAAAAAATAATTGATGCGGCCACTGCGGGAAAAATCTCCGAATACTACTCGTTAGAAACGGCGAACCTATACCGTAAAGGAGTACGCAGCTACTTTTTATTGGCGTTGGTACTGATTGGCTCTCTTTTAATCAGTGCCGGTGTAGTACTATTGTTTGCCTACAACTGGGACATGCTGCCAAAATATCAGAGAATAGGGCTCTCCTTCGTCCCCTTTGTACTTTCTGTGTTCTTTGGCTCTTATACGCTTGCAAAAGATAAGGATATACGCTTTCGTGAGTTTGCCGCGATCTTTTCATCTGCCTCCTTCGCTGTGCTGATTGCGTTGATATCGCATATTTATAACATTAATGGATCTATCGCCGATTTTGCAAAACTGCTGCTGCTCTTCTCTTTGCCGATTGTCTACATATTTAAAAGCCATTCGCTCGCGGTACTGTACTGTCTAGGGCTTTTTGCCCTCAACACCAATATTCGCTACGAGACAGACTATAGTTACTTGCTGAAGCTGATCTATTTGGCGGCGATAATTCCCTACATCTTCCGTGCGGCTTTTGACGGTAAAGATTTACGCGGCATTTGGATGAGTGCGGCTACGGTGTTGCCGTTGGTGGTTTTTGCGGTGATGAGCGATTTTGCCGTTAACTTGCCGCTGATAATATCCCTGCTCATTGCCGGGAGCATAATTTGCAAAGACAAAGGAATTTTTACGGTTTCTTCTGTATGGTATGGTGTCGGCTGGATATCTTTCACCATCTACATGCTCTTTGTCTGTCAATCACAGCGTGCTTGGGATGCTATTACCGCCGCCGATTTTGTCTCCGCAAACGCCCCGTTTATCTACCGCCTGCTATGGCTTCTGCCTGTTGTGCTGATAATTTTTGCGGGGCGCGCCGTCAAAAGCCCTTTGCAAAAAGCGGTAATCCTCGGGCTGCCCTTTCTTACCATCGCCGGTTTCTTTGACTTGCTGCCGCCTCGGACTCTCTTCTGGGCTGCCAATGGGTATTTTGTCTTTGTCGGATTTCATAACCTTATTGAGGGGCTGAAAACTAAAAAGATGGGGGATATTAATGTAGGTGCTGTGCAGTTGATTATCTTCATTATGGCAAAGTTTTATGATGCGAACCTCAGTATTCTCGGACGGGCGGTGGTGTTTATCACCGCAGGCGTTTTAATCATCGGTTTGAATGTCTTCCTCAGCCGCCGATTTGCCAATAACGATGCCGAAGAATCCAAGAAGGGGCTGATGTGATGAAAAGACTCCTCAAAGATTGCAATCGCGCACTGCTGCTCTTTCTCGCCGTCTCAGCCATTGCGGCGCTATATCCCATTTACAAAATTATCTCCTATGAATTTCCGTTTACGCAGCCTGCGGTATATAAATTTGAAATAGAGGCGCTTGACCCCTATGATTCATTTCGTGGGCGCTACATTGTACTCTCACCGCGTGCCAACATTGTCATTGCCGAAAACGGAGAAGATTTTTCCGGCGGACGCTATGTCTATGCTGTTGTGGCAAAGGGCAAAGATGGATTTGCAAAAATAGTCTCACTCTCTTTGCGTCAACCGCATGTACCCTCGCTAAAGATTCGCAGCCCGTACCCGGAAAGTGAGTACCCGGGGTTAAAAAAGGGCGAGTCCGCATACCGAGTAGAACTTCCCTTCACCAAATACTTTATGAATGAAAAAACGGCGCCGAAAGCGGAGGAACTCACGGCAAAGATGCTGCGCCGCGGAGTCAAAACCGCCGCAGTGGTAAAAATTTACAGCGACGGCAACTATTCAGTGGCCGACATAGAGATTGGCGGCCGCTCGATTAGAGAGTATTTGAAGTGATATGGTGTTATGGATAATTAAGTATGCTTGCCGGTGGTTGCACTCAAAAAACAAAAAACTGTCCTGTGTAACGTGATATATATGGCGGCTCCGATGAAAGAAAGGGATTATCGGCTCAAAATATGTGAGGTCAGATAGCCTTGGGGTATAAGAAAGCCTCTAAGACTCAGAGATAGACTCTTTTAGCTGGCATTTGGTAGCGAAGTCGGTATCACAGAACATCTTTTGTCTGCTGTTGAGATTGTTGCCGGAAAATGGTTTAAATTCATAAGAGGCAAAATCAGCCGCCGCGCGGGGTGCGCGGCGGCTCTGTTGTCATTTGCTGTTTACTGTTTTTTCTCATAAATGCTAAGGGAAGAAGGGCAATCAGCGCAAGCGCACCTGTCCCGGCGCTGCAGCCGCTGCTTGAGCCGCCGCCATTGTCGGGAGCGGCTTCTTTTACTGCGGCGAGGAATACGGGAGCTTCGGTAAAGTATTTATTGAAGTCCCTAACCGTAAAGGTCACGTCTTTTGAGGTAATTTCATCTGCCGCGAAGCTGCCGAAGGTCGGTACTTTTGTCACGGCACCTAACGCCATCAGCTCCGCATCTTCTTTTTCGGGAATGAGCAGGTAGTATTTCGCGCCCTCAATCATTGTTATAGGCGTTCCAAAGGTTACTTTGAGCTTAATGTCGCCGCTTGCTGTTTCATCGTGGCTTACATTCACCAGGAAGGAGGTCTGGATGGCCTCAATCTGTTTTGTATCAATATCTCCGACTTTATTTCCTAACCATGTCGCTTTATCGATGCCGTTGTATGCGGCTATAACGGCGTCATTGCCGGAGGCGTCGGCTGTCGTGACGCCTGTTACGCCAGCAGGCTTATCGCCTACGATGTCGGCTGAGACAACCTTTTGTTCGGTATAGCTATAAACACTTAAGGTAAATTTCCCTGTGACGCTGCCGACGGAGTTTTCTGCCTTGACTGTGAAGGCGCTGCTTCCTTCCTTTTCGGGTTTGCCGCTGATGACGTCACCGCTCAGGCTGAGTCCTGCCGGGAGTGAGCCCTCGGTAATGCTCCAGGTTATGGGAGCGGTTCCCGTGGCTTTTAATGTAAAGGTGTAGTCTTTGCTGACAATGGCGCTCTTTATTGCTGTTGTGGTAATTACGGGAGCTGTGGCCGCCGGGCTGCTGCCTGTTGCTTTGACGAGGATGAGGCGTGTGCTGGCATAATTACCTTCGCTTGTAACGGGATTCCAGAAAGTAGATGTTACTGTTTCCGGCACAGTGACTTGCAGCGATTTATTATCTTTGTCATAGCCGCTGCCAACCGCGACAGCCGCGACGGTTGTGAGTACAGGTTTCTCATCGCCACTCACGACGAGCTCATTGACAAAATAGAGGTAGAGCTGCTTCATTGCCAATTGCCTCGGGAACCTGCAAATACTTGACTTTGTCAATTTTGTTAATAAGGTCGGGGCTTGTTACGCCATAAACACTAAATACTGAAAGTATCTCACCGCCGGAAGAATTTCCGGGATTCGGCAGAGCAGAGTAAAACTCATCATCCTCTACGTCACCGGAAGTATACTGATAACGGTTACTTTCATCAGTAAGAGCTCCTGAGTCGTTATTTACCAGTGCCAGGTCAAAGCTTGCGTCATAAACGTAGTTGTTTTTGTTGACGGTTACTGCCGCAGATGCGCTTATTACAGTGACGGCAAGCAATAATGCTGCCAGCATAAAGGATAGGACAAATTTTTTTCTCATAATAGCACTCTCCTTAAAGAAATTTGGGCTGTTTGCCTTGAGCCATATTCTTACAGAGAGGGTGGTTTTTGTCTTTCTTTTTTGCGGCGGGCGTGTGCCATAAACGTTATTTTCCCGTGGCGGACTTCCGCCATTGTTTGAAAGCCGTGGATTTTATGCAGCTATAGCACCACAAACTGCCTGTTTGGTGAACAGGGAAGAGGTTAATTAATAATTTAAGTTTGATTTACATAAAGCTAAGATTTGCGAAAATCACATGCCGTGTCAAACGGACAATCACTGTTTGAGTTTACTGCGTATAAGCGTTTTTGGTTTTGTCTGTATGTAAGAGATATTGAGACTATCTGTAGGTTGCACAACTATTATTTTAAGGCATGGCGCACTTTTTTCAGTGGGTTGTCTCGCTGTCGCTGCCCAGAAAAAGTATCAGCAGGGCGGCGCGGCTCTTTGTGGCGGTTTTTTCATAGATGGAGGTGATATTACGTTCGCAGGTTCTCTCGGAAATCCCCAGGCTTTCGGCGATTTTTTTAACGGTATCGTCACCACCGACCATTTTTTTCATTATCTTAGTCTCACGGGAATTCAGCATGTAGCGCTCCGCAAAGTTGTAGAGCCTCTCTGCCGTTTCCTCGGTCTCGCTGTTTTGTTTCGCAGGGAGATATTCTATCTCTTTGTCATCTTCGTCTGCGGTGTCACTGCCCATTTGCTTGTATGCGGAAAGAAAAGATTACCATTGCCAGCACAACTGCTGTGTTGCAGTAGATTATCCAGTGTGTGCCGGAGGTTTCTAGCAGTATTGCTGTTGGTATTACAGAGATGCAATTGACAAACTGTTTTACAGAACGTCCCATGCCGGCCCAAAGCTCGGGAAAGCTGCTTTTTACAGAGAGTCGCATAAATATGACAGAGAGAAAGATTACATAAAAGCCGCTGAAAGACCAAAAAATAATATGAAATGCCAAGGGCGAGCCGCCATCGTGCAAGAAAAGCGGATATAGGGTTATCAAAGCAGCCATGATAACGGTAATGCCTGTCAGATAGCGTTCGTTTTTCATGTCGGCAATCCATCCCGCAAGCAAAATGCTTCCGACATATAGCAGCCTTGGCCATGTGACAACAGAAATACGCCCTTCTGTGTGCAGCTTTATCAAAATGCCGTCGCCTACGCCATAATAAAAACTGAGAAATGCCGCCATGATAACTGCCGCAGCAAGCCTTCCCGAAGCCTTTTTGCCTGTTGCCCCGGGGAGAGCGCCGTGCACAGCCGCGCAGGGAAGAGGCAGCAGTGTTTTAAGCAAACAGAGCATACATATTGTGATAGAGGCAAGCCTGATATATGGTGAGTTGGTATAATTCTGTATAGGGTATTGAATCAGAGTGGCGGCGGCCATGGCAATACCGATGACCCGTCCCTCAATCGGTTTGCCGCCTCTCAAATTCATCGCTCCCGCATAGAGAGCAGCACCGCCTAGGTAACCGCCGGAAGCCATTGAGGCAAAGGCTCCAAGTACCACAGCCTCGGGGTGAGCTGACAGCGCGGAAAGGAGAGCGGAAACTAAAAATATTGCCCCGCAAGGTATACCGCCCGCTGTTTTTTTCTTTCATCGGCGATAAAGCGGGAAAGGCAGGGAAAGGTCAGATAGCCGCAGCCTGTCATAAACATCGCGCCGGAATATAGCACGGAAACCGTGCCACCGCCGAAGACTGATGCAAAGCGGTCATAAAGCGATATTTCCGTAAGCAGATACATAACCGTATACGAGGTAAAGATAAAGACGGTCTTAAAAGCAAGGGGCAAAAAAACATCTCCAATCAAATGTTTATATTAAGCCATATCTATTATAATGCTAAAGCAGATAATTTGCTCGCGAAGCGGAACCGGCGGCATAAAACATCAAATAGGACTTGCAGAAGCAGCCAATAGCCGAGTGCAAAGTGGCGCGTACCATGAGCAGCCAGGGGGCGACTGTAAAATTTGCTGAAGGCATTTTGTCAATTCCATAAGTCAGTTTAATGGCTTATACTATAATAAGTAGTAATGTTTGTAAAAAGGAGGGATGTCCATGTGCCTGATTTATCGGAAAGACGCTGAACCGTTTGCTGCGGTAGGCAGAGGATTTACTCTTGTGGAGCTGCTTTTGGTAATAGTGATAATAGGCATACTTTCAGGTATGCTGATGGTCAGCTCCGGCACCTCCGTAGACCTGAGCCAGAAAAATGTCTGCGCGGGCAACAGGCGCGTAATAAAAAGCTCATATATGGTAAAGTCAGCAGATGGCAGGAATTCCTTTGCGGAGATAATCGCCGAGGTGATGGCGGATTATCCAAAGGCAAAAGCGGCAGAAGTCAGTGAAAAGGGAGCCAGATACCGCGACATCTGCCCCTCGGGCGGCGATTATGTGGTCAGCGTTGATGCAGAGTCAGGAAACATATCTTGCGCATGTACCTTTGAGGGGCATGGTTCGGAGACGGCAGAAGATGCGGTGCTTGCAGGTTTCCCTCTGTTGGTGGATTTCGGGAATAAGCTGGGAGATATTTTGAAAAGTTCGATGTCTGATAAAGATAAAATCGCAGCAATAAAGGAACTTCTTGGGGCATACGGTGCTAATTATTTAAATAATGACACTATCAGAAAGGCTCTCCTTGATAAAATGGGAGGCTCATGGCCTGCCGTTGAAAAGGATTCTGCTTTGTATAACGCGCTGAAGGCTGTATATGACGTGGGCGACAAGCAGTATATTCAGCCGTACTTTGTAAATGGCACCAAGGAGCCGGTCTATTGGGTAAGCAGCTCTGCGTCAGGTAATGGTGCTTGGACTGCCTATGCAATTTACTACAATGGCAAGTGGTACCAGCCGCCTAAAGATAAAACCGATTATCATAAAGCCAATAAAGTTCAAATCAGCGGAGCCTTTAATAGTGCGGCGACAGTAGCGGACGCGCTGAAAAAGATAGGTCTTATCAACCAGGACGGGACTGTCAGTTCTTCCTGGACTCAAATTCAGTAGCGGCAATTTTTGCTGTGTTTTAAGGCTCAGTCGCTCTCAGTTTTTTGCCTCAAGCCTGTCCGGCTCGCGGAAGCGTTTTTTCAGCAAAGCTGAACCTTACATTGCCATGTCCGCCATCTGCTGCCGTGTCTTAGCTTGCGCTAAGCTCCGGAAGGAAAATGCCGGTCACTTTTTCGCCAATTGCCTTATCAAAGCAGGTGCTTTTATAACAGAAGAGCATATTCTGCCCAATGAGCAACTTGTTTTGTGTATGAAGAATGAGTGTCTTCAAAGTTACCATTCAGAGGACCACTTAAGCGAAAGATGCGTAAGCGGTTTTTGCCTTTGATAATAGCGCTATCTTGTCTCAGCTATAAGCGCAAAATTATGATTTGTCTGTTGCATAAAACAATTCTTGTGCTAATCTTACACTGATGAATGGAGGT
>CAZFWP010000092.1:0-7092 GCA_964522805.1 uncultured Synergistaceae bacterium
CGCTGGTACCAAGAACAAAACCTATCAGCACCAATATGGCGCCATACTGTATCGGCCTTGTCGCCGCAAGGTCTGTAGATGATGTGGCGAGTACATATATGTGGTATGGCAGAGCCATAACCTGACTGAAGATACTTTTAGCCACCTCAGGAGCAAAGTAAGCGGCTCCGGTGAACATTATCGGTGCAGTCTCCCCCGCCACTCGGCCAATCGCCAATATCGCACCTGTGATAATGGTTGAAGCCGCCGATGGAAGCACAACTTTGATTATCGTCTGGCGTTTGGTGGCGCCCAAAGCATAGGAAGCATCGCGGAAATCCTGAGGCACAGCTAAGAAGGCCTGCTCTGAAACGGTGACTATCAATGGCAGAGAGAGGCAGCCCAAAGTCAATCCAGCAGAGAGCAGAGAAGAACCGAAGTTTAGAAATATTACGAAAAGCGATAGTCCAAAAAGACCATAGATAACGGAGGGAACACCTGCCAATGATCTAATGGAAATTCTTAATATCTTGGTCATCAAACCGTCTTTGGAGTATTCTGCGAAGTAAAGTCCTGTCATAATACCAACAGGAATTGCCGTTAGCATGGAGACAAAAACCAACTGTATCGTGCCCACAAGAGGTGTAAATATTCCGCCTGATGTCATGCCGTCCTTGGGCGGTTCGGTAAGAAATTCAATTGAAAGCACCTGCCATCCCTCTTTGAAAAGAAACGCCCCTACCCAAAACAGCGATACGACGAGCATCAGACCTGAAAAATAGAAAATAGCCGTCATCAGTCTGTCTGATGATTTTCTTATATTTGTTCTGCTCATGACCTTTTCCCCCTGTTTTCAACGTAAAAAGAGGCGAGATTGATGATAAGAGTTATCAGCAACAGTACCAAACCGGCGAAAAAAAGCGCATGGTAATGAGTGCTGCCTACCGGAGTTTCGCCCATTTCCGCAGCTATTGTTGAAGTGAGCGGTCTAATTGGGTCGGTAATGATTTCCGGCACTATGGCAGCTCCGCCCGCTGCCATGAGTACAACCATTGTCTCTCCGAGAGCCCTCATGACACCCAAGAGCACAGCGGAAATAATGCCTGGAATGGCGTAGGGGATTACCACTCGGCGGGTAGTTTCCCACCTTGTAGCCCCGAGAGCGTAAGAAGCGTCCCGCAGTTCACGCGGAACAGCAGTCAAAGCCTCTTCCGAAAGAGAGGCAACAACAGGGATCACCAAAAAGCCAAGAAGAACCGAGGCGTTTAGCAAATTCAGCCCAGTGGCGATTCCCAGGGCTTCCTGCATCCATGGCGCCACTACCATCATTCCGAGAAATCCGAGCACGATCGAAGGGATAAAACCTAACAGTTCCAAGAGCACTTTTATAAAACTTCTCATCTTCTTTGGAGCTATTTCCGCGGCGAAGACCGCAAGAGAGATGGCTATCGGCAAAGCCAGAACGCTTGATAATAAGGTTGCGGCGAAAGTGCCGACAATAAGAGGCAGCATCCCAAGCGCGGGCGGCTCTTCAACCGGATACCAGTCAAACCCTGTAAAAATTTCTTTGATGCTGGATTCCTTAAGTACAGGCAAGCCGTTGTACACAAGAAATCCAAGAATGAAGACCATAAGGAGTATTCCGGCCATTGAAACGGCAAACACCAGCCGCGACATTACCTTGTCCCCCCTGCCACCAAAACTTGACTTGACCCCTTGTTGCAATGTTTGCGGCATTTTTACAACCATCCTCTCAGATTGCGATACGATGAAAGACTCTGATAGCGTGGCAAGTCAGCCGGCCGCTATTTGATTTCCTGTAAAGATACAAATCCGCTGGCGTTAACAAGTTTCTGACCGCTGCGGCTTAGCATAAAGCTCATAAAATCCATTAGATCTCCCTCGGGCCACCCGTTGGTGAACATGTATAAGTAGCGGGCTAGAGGATATTTGCCGCTACGGGCTGTAGTCGGAGTTCCTACTACCCCGTCAACGGCGATTACCTTCACAGATTTGCTGATATAGCCCATGCCCTCATAGCCGATGGCGTTTTTATTTTGAGCCACGGCGGCCATCATCGCTCCGCTGGAGGAAGCAACCTGAGCCCTTGGCGTTACCCGTGTTTTGCCGTTTCTGTCGAGGATCATTTCCTGCCAAGTGCCATACGTGCCTGAGCTTGTATCCCTTCCGACAACCACCATCGGCGAGTCTTTGCCTCCGACCTCTTTCCAGTTGCGAACCTTGCCCGAATATATACTTTTCAGCTGTGCCTTAGTTAAAGACTTCACCGGATTTGACGGGTGAACTACAGGTACAAGGCAGTCCAAAGCCACAGCGAAGGGAACCGGGTACACCTTCTTTGATATGCAGGCAGCCAGTTCCTTATCTTTGATAAAGCGCGAGGCATTGGCGATGTGGGCGCTGCTGTCTGAGAGAGACTTAAAACCGTTGCCTGTACCTGTACCTGACACGGAAAATTTGACTTGCGGATTGAGTTTCATAAATTCCTCAGCTGCGGCCTGACCAAATGGCAGCACGGTCGTAGAACCGTCCATCACAATCTGCCCCGCAAATGACGGCGATGAAAACAACATCAGCAGTGCGAAGATAGCCAAAACAGCATATTTTTTCATCATATTCCTCCTGATATATCTTGATATCAGAAGTATATCTAAGGAGCGTTACAGTTGTGTGCAGGGAATGTAACAGGAATGTAACAGGATGGACTTTTATAGCATATAATAGCCAAATGCTGTGACAAAGTGGGTAAAATCTCGTATAATACACGGCACACAGATATATCAGACTACCTCATTGCGCGGAGGAGAGAATATGGAAGATATTATTACAGCCCTGGCAACCGCATGGGGCGAGGGTGGTATTGCTATTATCAGAGTTTCCGGTGAAGGCTCTCTATCACTGGCTGATAAGCTGTTCTCAGCTTCATCTCAACTCTCAGAGTATCCGCCGCGTCACATGGTTTTGGGTAAGATGATCTCTGCCTCCGGAGAAATATTTGATGAAGTTTTGGCTGTGCGTTTTGAAAAAAATAAAAGCTACACCGGTGAGGAAAGCATTGAATTTCACTGCCACGGGGGGTCTGTCGCGGCGCAAAAATGTATTGAAGAGCTTTGCGCACTGGGAGCTAGGATAGCTATGCCCGGAGAATTCACCCGACGCGCCTTTACCAACGGAAGAATGGATTTGCCACAGGCAGAATCTGTTTTGGGTATAATCAGAGCGAAAAGTGACAGGGCATTAATCGCCGCTAATAGGACGCTGCAGGGAAAGTTTTCTCAAGAGATTAGATTCTTTTTGGATAAATTGACTAACATCGCTGCAAAACTCGAAGTTGATTTGGACTTCCCCGAAGAGGACGAAGGGCTGCTGCCAAAGAAAGATGCAGTGCAAACACTTGATTCTTTGGTAGAAGAGGGAGATTTGCTGCTTAAAAGATGCCGCTGCGGCATGGTGCTTCGCGAAGGCATCAAGACCGCTATTTTAGGAAAGCCGAACGTCGGCAAATCATCTTTGCTCAATGCCTTGCTTTGTGAAGAAAGGGCTATCGTCACCTCTGTTCCGGGGACAACCAGAGATAATATAGAAGAGACAGTTATACATAAAGGCATACCGATTAAATTCATCGATACAGCAGGAATAAGAACAACAGACGATGTTGTTGAGTCAATGGGGGTTTTGCGGTCACGCCGCTTTATTGATGAGGCTGACCTCTGTCTGTTGGTGCTGGACGCATCTCAGCCAATAACAGACGAGGATCGCACTCTCTGGAATGATATAAAATTCAAAAAACACATTGTGGTGTTGAATAAAATAGACCTACCTTTATACAATAATGCAAAAATACTTAATCAGATTTCACCAATAAGTGGTATAGTGTCGTTATCATCATTATCCTCAGAGGGTATTAACGAACTAAAGGAGTACATTGTCACAAAATTCGCTTCAGCGGATGAGCTTGGCGGCAGTTATGCCGTCACAGCAAGACAGGTAAACGGCATACAAAATGCCGTTTCAGCATTGCTTTCGGCAAAGTCCGCTTTAGAAAGTACTATCGGTGATGACGTTGCCGTTTCGTGCATCGCCGACGCACGCTCCAATTTGGCGGAGGTTATCGGTATTGATCCCACGGAGGACTTGATAGAACGTATTTTCGGCGATTTTTGCGTAGGCAAGTAGTTTTTTCTACTGAGAGGAATCGGACAATGAAACATACTAAGCATCTTCTGATGAGAACTCTTATATGTCTTCTTCTGGTAATCGTTCCCATGTTTGGAACGGTATCAGTCGATCTGCCTTTACCCACTCACACTCGCCCTTCGTTTGCGTCTGAAAAAACCGGCGCGGCACAAAGAAACTTTATCAGATCTAAGTACTCCTTCTGTATCTCGGCATCGGTAAACGAAAGCAGCTCTGCCCACGAAACTCCGGCAGCAATTAAGGAATTTTCCTACAGTTCAGCCATTCCCATTGCCGTAAAGCTGCGCCTCAGGCAAAAAAATTCATCGTTATCAAATTTGCAGCCTGCTTTAGTGGAATATTACGGTATCCCGACCTGTAAAATCGGGCTTATGTATTCTTGGAATGAGCTGCGCCCATCACACACAGAAAACCTTCATTTAAACAAAATCAAAAAGTTGGAATAGCCTTCCCTCAAGCGTACCCATCAAAACACGCATTCTCAAAAGGCCGGCATCGCTTTATTTTAAGCCAGCCTTAAGTAAGTGTCCTGCCAATTTCGACACCTAGGACAGGTGAAGTATGCATAAGGAAAGGAGCCTTTTCAATGTCAAACGCTTGTGAGACAGTTGGCACGTCTGCGTCAGCCCAGGACGAGCTAGCGGTAAGAAAACCGGAAAATATTTTTGACAAAGTCGTAGTCAGTTTCTACTCAATAGTATGTTTTGTGATGTCGATACTTCTTGTTGTTATAATCAGCTGCGCGACTATTATGCGCTACGTTCTTGAAATGGACCTCTACGGATATGAAGAATGGATAAAGATCTTCGCTTTCTGGCTCTATTTTATGGGAGCAGGTTATGGTGCATTCGCCGGCACGCATGTTTCCGCCGACCTGATACAGTCCTATATGAAGGAAAGCGTGCTGAAGAGACTGATAATTTTCATCAGAACATTGGTAACTTTGGGAATAACGCTGCTCTTCACATGGTACGGCTACGATTTCTTTATGTTCGGATTCACAGGGCCTTTGGGAACCGGTGTCGCCATACCGCGCTCCGTCGCTTGGCGCATTCCGCTTTGGACCGCCTATCTTTCAATATTCCTCGGGCTTCTCTCTATGTCCTATTACTTCTTCTGGGATATGATACGCGCGGGAAAAGCTTTGATTAAAGGAGGACAGGAAGCATGATTTATGTTGCTCTGGTAATATTAATTGTCACATTAATAATAGGTGTTCCCGTTCCCGTCAGTTTCATGGCTTCCTGCGCCTGGCTGATTTTCTTCGGCGGCGTAGATGGAGCGGGCTATCAGGCCTCGCAGCTGCTTCCATACGGCTTCGCCCAGATGAACTCGGTATCGCTGATTGCTATCGCCATGTTTATTTTGGCTGGCGGCATTATGGAACGCGGTAAGATAGCTGAGAAAATGATCGATATGGTTGACGTTTTTGTCGGCCACATTAAGGGCGGACTCGGCGTCGTTGCTGTAGTTTCCTGCGCCGTATTCGGCTCCATTTGCGGTGCCGCCTGCGCGACTCTTTCCTGTATAGGCGCGATTATGTTCCCGCGTTTGAAAGCAGGAGGCTACCCCATGGGTCATGCCTGCGCCTTGATGGCAAATGCTTCCCTTCTCGGACTTTTGATCCCCCCCAACGCTACACTGATTATCTTCGCCTGGATCAGCGGCGTATCCGTACTTGCATGCTTCCTCTCTACAGTAGGACCGGGAATAATTACCATCGTCCTGCTCAGTATCGTCAACATCTGGCTTCTCCGCGACAATAAAGAAATCTTTGTCGCAAAAAAGAGGTCAGCTAAAGAACGCATCGAGCTCTTCGCCAAACGCGGACGCTTGGCAATACCTGCTTTGGTTATGCCGGTTATGGTTCTCGGAGGTATCTACGGCGGCGTTATGACAACAACGGAAGCTTCGGCCGTAGCTGTTCTCTACTGCGTTCCTGTAGGACTCTATGTCTATAAAGGACTCGACTGGAAGGGGCTCTTTAACATCGTAGTCGAAAGTTCTATCACGACAGGTGTTATCATGGTAATGCTCTATTCCGTCTCGATGCTTTCCAGGCTCTATATTCTTGAAGATCTGCCGGGAAGAGTCCTGCACCTTTTCTATTCTATATCGGAAAACCCCTGGATAATTATGTTTATGATCAACGTATTTTTGGTGCTTATGGGTATGCTTATGGACGATATCAGCGTCGTTGTCTTGACCACACCTATTTTGATGCCGATAATCACTGAACTTGGCTTCAACCCCGTACACTATGCTGCGGTCGTCGGAGTCAACACTGCTCTCGGCTGCATTACACCCCCTGCGGCACCTGTGCTTTATTTGAGCGGACGAGTCGGGGGCGCTGCTATCAACGAGATTATGAAACCGGCTCTGTGGTTTATGGTTCTCTGCTGGATTCCGGTGCTTTTGGTCACTGCCTATATTCCCAAAGTCGTTCTGGCCCTGCCGCACTTTGTGCTTGGCGTGCCTTGGTAAGAGACAGAACAATAAATGTTCGCGCAAAAAGCCCGGAGATTTCCTCCGGGCTTTTTTGTTATTGCAAGGCAAAGTTTTTCTTTGTGCGTAAAGCGCGCCATAGGAATAAATGAGTGGGCCTTGTCTTATAGTCATGTGCGGCCAAGTTATGAAAGTACCATCTGCCTGCTATAATCAGAAGGCAAAAACGAAGGTTGTCCGTTTTGTTAGAGTCGTTACGGTTGCTCTCCAGATGGGCGCAAGTAGCCGACCGACTCCGAAGCGGTACAATTTTCATTGGCTTTTTTCACTGCTTTACAAATAACCAATGACCGTCAGCTGATTAGATGTACTGATCGCAATACATCCAGACCAAATCCTGAACGGTGCATTTATCATTGTTTTTTTCATTGGCTTATAAATAACCCACGG
>CAZFWP010000093.1:0-7063 GCA_964522805.1 uncultured Synergistaceae bacterium
TTCCCTACACGACGCTCTTCCGATCTTCTCCCTGACGGCACAGAAGCGTTGCCGTCAATGTCCATCAGGCCTGCCCACACATAGGCGACCCAAGTTTTACCGCTGCCGGTTGGTGCAGAGAGGATAGCACTTCCGCCTCGTATCGCTTTTATTGCCTCATTTTGCCATTTATAAAACATATACTATAGTTTTATCCTTAATATCGGTAGTTCTCTATTAAGATTCCCCATTTTAAAATTTTTTGTTCCAATATGGTCCGCACCCATATGCAAATAAAACTCCTCGCCGCTCGGATCGGACACGATATAAATTTCTTCCGCGCCAACAGTCTCTGCCGTCTCGCAGGCATGAAAAAAGAGCTCTCCTCCAACCCCGGCACCAATGTATTCAGGAATAACCCACATGTGACGCAGCCAGCACTTACCGTCGGGCGCCGTCTCCAAAGAGTAGAAGCCCAGTTTTTCCTCTGTCTGCTCATTTTCGATAATATAAGTTGGGTTGGTCTCGATAAAATCTTCTGTAATTGTGAGAAAGTTTCGGAACTCATTCATCGTCTCAACAGGGTAATTCCAATATTCCTTTGATCTCCAAGCGATATCAGAGAGGTCTTCTGCCTCTTCCGGAGATGCGGGACGTATTCGAACGTCATCGTCTAACATCTATTTATCCTTCTCCTTTATTAAAGAGCACTGCATGTGATTGTAGCACATTGGCGTTTTTTTTGCTCATACAGAACCTCATGTAAAAAGCACACAGCGGATACCGGCCGCCCCCTAGCTGATTCTTTTTATCTCCGCGGCAGCATCAGCGACAAAGGCGTCAGTCTCTGATAAGTGCGGACAATTCCCAGACGATGCTTCGTAAAAGCTGCGGCAAAATTTCCAGTGAATAATGAAGGTAAAGTTTTTCTCCCTTTTTATGAGGGTCCTCTCCGCTGGGGCCAAGGTTGATTACAGGCATTCCCAAGCCGTTCATCTCCAGAAGAGGGATGTTGTATATACTCCCCCAGCCTGGGACGTTCTCTTTATATGCCGCAAGGTCTTTGTCGGAACATTTTCCGCCCACATAGCTTAAATCACAAAGCCCGGCAAAAAGTTCAACTTCAGTCATTTTCAGCCCATGCTTCTCTAAGAGCTCCGCCTCAATACGCCTTGCCGCCTCAATGGCCGCAATGTCACGAGGGGATTCGCTGAAATCAGTTCTCACCGGCATCCAGGGCGGTAAAAAGAAACATACCACATATGGGCCGTCACAGCCATTCATGTCACATATCTTATCAACCGTTTTAACACCGCGCTCCCTCATATCGCCTGGGGGGATAGATTCAATATATGCGTGAAGATCACTGTCAAAATCACCGCCGTATTTTTTTCTGGCCTCGCATATTAATTCTTCTAGAGTATAAACCTTGGTATCGGGTGTATCAAACTCTGCACCCTCATAGCCGCGTGCGAGCAGCCCACGGCAGGAGTCTGCGTGCTGGCGCGATACAGCGGCGAGGGCATCTGCGGCTATTTCTTTCATTTGCTCCATCACAACGGCTGGGCTGTTCGTAGTGGTAAAGCAGTTAAAATAGGCGTAAGCTCTATCCGGTACGGTAACACTGTATCCCTCTTTGAGAACACTCATATCCAGACAAATCCACGAGGGCTGGCTTCTGCCGTGTAGCGGGTCAGCCAAACCAGGAGCTCCCTCAGCCAGCTTTACAATGTGAGATACCGCCAGAGCGGAGGAAAATCCTTGGTAGCAGCTGCCTACGTGAGCAGCCTTTCCCTTGACGTAAAAGCTGGGCATTATCTTCCCCAACGTCCCCAAAAAAATCATCGGGCCGGTAAGTCCCGATCGTCCAGCCTCCCCCGGCTCCGTATTAAGCGCAGCGAGAAAATCAGTTCCGTCCGCCTGCATTTCGGCAAGGGCGGGAAGCACCCCTCTCATCCCAGCCGAAGCGTTTTCCTCGTCTCCGACAAAGGCGGCCACAATGTTGACATCAAACAATTTTCTATTGGAGGCAAATTCTTCAAGAATATCTACTTCAAGGGCTACACCGCACTTCATATCCATCGAGCCTCTGCCATATATCACCTCTTCCTCTGCTGTTTTTGAAAGCATATAGGTGATTTTATCAACATCAAAGGCATATTTGGCAAGGTCGCCGTATATTTTCACATCCACCACGTCATAGTGGCTTATCATTAATATGGTTCTGTTTGTGGGCGTTGCTGCGTCAACCCTGACAACCAGAGAATGCAAAAGAGATTTAGAGCCTTCCAGCGGCGTGGGGATCCACTTTATGTGATATGGATTTTCTTTAAAATATGGGAGCTTCGCAAGCCTTTCCCTTATCCAAAGCCCGGGAGCGCTCTCTTCTGTACTTTCCGTAACACTGGGAATATTTACAAGATCTTTAATCATACCAAGAAGGTATGCTCTTTTATCCAACTCAACCGCCTCCATAAGCAGTCTCGGCATCTGTTTTAATGCCGTTACCTTATTTGCTTTAATGATAATCCCATTAGCACCGCAGAGCAAGTGAAGGCAAAAACCAAGTAAATTATGCCACACACCGCGGATTTTAATTTTTTAAGACAATCCCGTGACTGTGGAATGGTCTCTTTACAGCAGCATTTTCCATCTGCTCATATTGATTAAGAGCTGGCTGATGCTGAATAATTTAAACGTAATACATAATAAGATATGATAGCGTACCCTCTCACTGAACAATATTACTCTGTTATGACAGCGGCCCCATACTACCGCACAAGAAGAATCATTATCACAGCTTTTACGGAAGAAAAAGCATCCTTACAATTGCCGCGTTGTGAAGTTTGAGAAAAACCATCTTGACAACTTTAATTCTTATTGTACCGAAAAACTATTTTAATTTACAAACCTTATGTAGTATAATTCTGTATAGACGGCTTTTAAGATGCGCGAAGCCGTCTATCATCGGCAGTAGATATCAACAGATTGGAGTGTTATTATGAATTTCAAGAAAAATTGCCTCTTGGCCGCGGCTATCTTGGCTCTGACAGCGGTAGTCACAGGTGGCGGATGCGGTGGAAGCGGAGGAGATAGCCGCCCTCCTGTTAAGGCTTATATTGACGGAGAGCTCCACGGAGATATGGCTGGAGCTTTGACAGATTATCTGGACGAAGCTCGATACGATAACAAGAGTACAGATAGGATGCTTATTATCAGCCGCGCCGACAATAGCGAAATAGACGATGCCACCGCAGCAGGAGCCAAGGCTACGCTAGCGGCGGGGCAGCCTGTGGTTATCGAGCACGCTGACGAAAAAGAGATAAACAATTTCCTCAGCAAAATAGGGATTGAGCCTAACTTCAAAACGGAATCCGCAGATGTGCCTGTTGAACTTTTCGCCGTTGAAAAACGAGAAGGCAACACATTTTTCTTTGTCTCAACGAACGACGCCCCCGCCCCTCAGTTACCTTTAGAGACAGAGGAAAAAGAATACATTATCAGCGGCGATGAAAATAGCGAAAAGAGTGAAGTCATCAGCAACAGCAGGACTGTCAGCACAGACAAGCCATCCGGATCCGACAACGCCGCAATAATGAGACACCGCGTGCAAAATTTTATCAGTTGGGCAACTAGCGGAAATGAACGCATTACTCAGCTCTCAGCAGAAAGACAAAAAAACTCAGCAGATGACTTGAGAACTCTGGCATCGGCTTCGGTGTGGGACAGAGACTTGTCCACAGGCAAGCAAACCTACACAATAAGATATACAATATATTCTTGCCACAGTTTCAAGCAAAAGAAGGACTACTACTTAATCAGCCAGTCAGCACAGCTGAACCCATCCTCTGAATGGAGGAGAACTCAAGAGGGGCACGTCAGCTATCCTAAAATATACACAGCCAAGGTAGAGGGACAAACAAGAAAGTATACTTTCAAAAATTACTGGGAAGAGTTCAACTATGCAGAAGTTCCTCTTGTCAAATCCTCCCCCCAAAATGCCAACGAAGTAACGACTGTGACTAGCGGATACACATGGTCGGCAGAGGGAAACATCGGGTTCAGCGGCCTTACCGCCACAGGCGGTCTGAGTGGGGGAGTCAGCTATTCTTCGTCAGAATCCTTTAATGTAAGCGACTGTAGGGTCAACGACAGGTGCGGAGACGATGGCAAAAGAGATATGGCTTCGTGGGAATATGAATTTAAAAATCCCGAAAACGGCTCAAGATACTTCTATTGGACAGATCTTAAGGACGCTCCGCTCCTTTCCAGAAGCAACTTCCAGCCTGTTAACCAGTGGGTATGGTGTGTCCCGAGAGATTTTAGCGACCAAAAGAACGATCTCAGCTTCATATCAGAATTCGGATGGCAGCTTGGACAAAGTGAAGGGGCCGTCAACGTTTTCTACATCGAACATACCGCCGCTAAACACAGATCATGGAAAACTCTCAATAAAACATTTTTAGTTCCGCTGAGCAAGCCGCCGCTCATCGTCCTCTCAGCAGGGCAGGTGGACTTCACCAAGTCCGGAGAGAGCAAAAGCGTGAAACTAGTTTCGGCTAAAGATTGGACTTCTGAAAGCAGCCAAAACTGGTGCAAAATACAGGAGACATCAGGTACTTCGACAAACGGCGAAAGCACCGCTATTCACATAACGGTATCCCCAAATAATACAGGGGAAAACAGAGAGGCTAAGGTTAAGCTGACTTCAAAAGACGGCAAAGATATGGCAGAGGTTAAAGTTTTCCAGTCACAGTATTAAAACCGATCTATCTTGGCAAAAAGCTTCCGCAGCTGCCAAATACAGTCAGCAAAAAATAGAAAAGCCCCTCTGCATCAGGCAGAGGGGCTTTTACTATATGACTAAAATTTAGTAAGACGTTTTTTACTGAGCTTCAAACATGTCCTTTGCTACGCCGCAGACAGGGCATGCCCAGTCATCGGGGATTTCTTCAAATGGTGTCCCGGGCGCTATTCCTGAATCAGGATCGCCGGCTTCAGGATCATATACATAACCGCAAACTGTGCAAACATACTTTGTCATAAAGATTGTCCCCCTCTTATCAGAGCACGAGAATGCCCTTCATATTGAAACGATTATCATATATTAATCCTCGGTTAAATACGGTAGAAACACTGATTAAGTCTGTCTGTAAGCCTTTTTGAACCATTATCCGTCACCAGATAATCGTCCTCAAGACGAAGTCCGCCCCACCCTTCAAAATATACGCCGGGCTCAATTGTGACGATATCGCCAAGCTGCAGGGTGTCGTCGCGACGAGGCGAGAGGTAGGGAGCTTCATGAATTTCCAGACCAAAGCCGTGCCCGAGGCTATGTGTCATTTTGTCCCCAACTCCATAGCGTTCCAATACTTTCAAAGAGGCGTTGTGAATCTCCGTCCCGCTTTTTCCTGCTTTGATATTATCAGCTCCAGCCCGATGGGCCTTCTGCAGCACATCATGCAGGAAGAGAGCTCTTTCGTCAGGCTCGCCTACAGAAAAATTTCTAGTGATGTCACAGAAGTAACCTTGGTATCTGGCACTGAAATCGACAGTGACCCACTCTCCCTTTTTGATTTCTTTTTCGCTGGCGCGTCCATGCGGCATTGCGCTTCTGACGCCGGAGGCGACAACCATGTCAAAGCCGCTTTCGCCCCCCAGCAGGTTGATTTTGTAATTAAGAAAAGCCTCAAATTCTTTTTCCGTCATGCCGATGCGAAAGTTGTCTATCGCCCCAAGAAAGGCTTCAGCGGCAATATCCGCAGCTTTGATTATGCAGTCAACTTCCAGGGGAGCTTTTGTCCGCCGCAAATATTTTATTAAAGCTGTCCCGTCTTCAACGTCCAAAGTCGGCGCTGCCAGTGACTCCCAAGTTCGATGAGAGGTTTTATCCGCCTCACAAAGAATCTTTTTCGCACCGTGCACATTAAGGCGCTCGCTGATGTCATGGACTAATCTCTGATCGAGCGGAAAAATTTTGTGAGGAGACTGCTCTCTCCCCTGTTCTATGTAGCGTCCGTCCAAAATCATTTCCGACGAGCCGTCGGCAAAGACCGCCAGAGCCCCCGCTGTACCTCTGAAGCCGCTGAGATAATAGAGGCTTTCCCAGTTGGAGTCTTCATCGTTTAAAACCACAAACGCATCAGCACCGTGCTGTTTTAGAGATGCCGCCAACATCTCCGCTCTTTTAATAACATTATCCTTCATTCACACCGCTCCATTTTTAGCAGCCGCCAAAGCTCTTCTTTCGGGTCAGGCAGAGTCTCGGTAAGCTTGTCTCCCATTCGTCCGACAACCACCGAGTCAAAACCTGCGAGTGACAAGGATTCCAACACTGACTCCGCCTCCGCCTCGGGAACCGCGGCCAAAAGACTGCCGGAGGCTATCAGATGCAGAGGGTCAAAGCCCAGTTTATCCGCCGCTCTTCTTGTCAAAGGGTGAATCGGCAGTGATTCGTAGTCAAGTTCCGCCGTCAGGCCGCTGAGAGAGGATATCTCGTTAATTCCGCCCAGAAATCCACCCTCGGTAGGGTCATGCATGAACTTAGCCGCGCTGCGCAGGTATTTGGATTCCGCTAAAACAGATGTCATCTCCGACCACAAGCGCACCTCGGAGATTTCTTCTTCCGTCATAAATGAACGCAGTAAATCGGGTCTGTCCGTAGCGAGGATGGACATTCCCTCAATGCCAAGGTGTTTTGTAACAATAAGCAGGTCACCGCTTTTGATGTCTGTGGCTCTCATCACTTTATCAGCTGTACCGATCAAAGCTCCCATAATCACCGGCCGGTCATATAGATCGTTAAATTCCGTATGCCCTCCCGCAACAGCAATTCCCTCAATCACACATTCCTCGTGAATTTCTTTCATTAAGCGGGCAGCACCCTCTTCACCGAAGGAAGGCGGCAGGATCAAGGTGACAGCCAGATAGGCAGGGTCACCGCCTTTTGAGGCGATATCGTTGGAATTAATGCGAACCAAGAGACGCCCAGCATCTTTGTCTGCGCCTACAATAGGGTCTGATGAAAAGACCAGAAACTTTCCCTGCGGCCATTCGATTACCGCCGCATCTTCGCCGACGGCCG
>CAZFWP010000094.1:0-5461 GCA_964522805.1 uncultured Synergistaceae bacterium
GGCGTAGTCGTCGCCGATGCTGTCGAGCATGACAATGATGTTTTTGGTTGTTTCCCCTGTTTGGACGGTTTTGATTAGGGGTCTTTGGTTTTTGGCGGTGATTGACGGCTGAACGGCTGATTTGTTCATCAGATCTTCAAACTCGCCAAGCGGCAACGGTTTTGCGTAATAGTATCCCTGCACGTATTCGCAGTCCAGCGCCTTTAAAAGCTCTATCTGCGCGCCTGTTTCGACTCCCTCGGCGATGACAGTGAGGTCGAGCCATTTTGCCAAGTTGATGATAAAGCTGAGGATGCTTTTATTGTGGCTCTTTTTTTCTTCGTTTTGGATAAATTTTATGTCCAATTTCAGTACATCGATAGGGAGTTCGGAGAGCATATTCAAAGATGAATAGCCTGTGCCGAAATCGTCCATTTCAATGACAAATCCCAGTTTTTTCAGCTTTGATACAGCGTTTATCAGTTGTTCGGGGTTTTCCGTGTATGCTGTTTCGGTTATTTCCAGATGGAGATATGAGGGGCTGAGATGATATTTTTTTATCATCGTTGTCAGTATGTCGGGTAACTGCGGATTGTAGACGTCGGCGCGGGAAACATTGACGGATATCGGCATCATGAAGCCGTCGCCGTCCAGCCACTCTCTCATTTTTTTGCAGCACTGCTCCCAAATGTAGATGTCTAAGTCGGTGATAAAGCCATTTTTCTCAAACAGGGGTATGAATTCCGCCGGCGACATAATGCCCCGTTCCGGGTGAATCCAGCGCACCAACGCTTCGCAGCCGGCGACATTTTCCGTTTTCAGGTTGTATTTTGGCTGGAAGTAGACGTTAAATTGACCGCTGTCGAGAGCGTTTTTCATGTTTGAGGTGATAAATTGTTCATTAAGCAGCTTCTGCCGCGAGGTGTCGTCATAGTGGGCGAAGTATGTCTCATATTTGCCTTTGATGGAATTTTTGGCAAGCGACGCCCTGTCACAGGCGATGTTTATCGGTATATCTGTGTCGTCGATGAAGTATATGCCGTAGCGCAGGATAATGTTGAGGTTGATGTTTGCCACGTTTATGGATTCTGTTTTTTTGATAAAGGGGCTGTTTTCATAGCTTTCTTGGTGTTCGATTAAAAAGGCGAATATATCGCTGCCGATGCGGCCGCAGATTCCGTGGTCGGCAACCGCCTCACAGATCATCTCCCCCACATATTTCAGCAGCTTATCGCCCGCTTTTGTACCGTAGAGGTCGTTCACCAATTTAAAGCGTTCGATGTCACAGCAGAGCAAGTCATATTTTTTGTCGGGGTTATTTTTCAGAACATCTCCCGCGTGCAGATAGAAATATTCTTTTGAGTACAGGCCCGTGAGCGGGTCGTTTTGCACCGAGTTGACAAAAGCTGCCGTTTCGCGCAGATAAATTGTGTTGGCGATGCGGTGCCTGATGATTTCCGGTTTGTATGGCTTGAGTATGTAGTCGTAGGCACCGAGGGAGAGAGCCTTGATCTCCGCGTCATCACTGTCTTGACCGCTGGCGACGATTACCGGTATTTGGGACATTATTGGGTCGCAGCGCATCTCTTTCAGCACTTCATAGCCGTCCATTACGGGCATCACAATGTCCAACAGCACGGCGGAGATGGTGTCGCCGTGTTTTTTTAAGACAGAGAGGGCTGTTTCACCGTTTTCAGCTTCCAAGGTGAGGTAGTTCGTTCCCAGTATTTTCGTGAGAATTTGCCGATTCACACTGCTGTCATCAACGAGGAGTATTTTCTTTGGTGACGGCATCACAGCACCCCCCTTAAAGTGCGGATTCTGCATCATTTAAATCGTTGTCAGCTGCTTATGTTTATTGTGCTTCTCCCACCCGCGAAAAAATTTGTGCGCTTTGCGCGGCAGGCGCGGTGTATCAAGTCGTTTTTTTGCTAGCGCAGTCTGATAATTTGAAAAATCTGCGCTCTGGTGCCGTTTTCTTCGTAACCATGGTAGCGAGTGCGCGGTGTGCGGTTATCGCCGGGGAGGTCAAGAGCCAGCCCCGTGCCGACGTTTATAAAGCTGTAGCCGCCGTTTTCCATTTCATAGATGCGCCACCTTTGGTTGGAGCCTCCGTGATAGGGCCAAATGATCACCGGTGTGCCGTTTTGCGCGCGCCCTTCGGCGATGTCAAGGGCCAAGTTTGTGTCGCGCCATAAAATTTTAAATTGGTCTCCGCCAATGCCGATAATGCGCCAGTGGCGCCAGTTGCGGTTGTTTTCGTTGTGAAATATCATTACTTTGCTGTTTTTGCCATAGGTTTTATTGGGCAGCCAAGAGGCAGTTACCACTAATCTGCTGTCAATGGGACGGATGAGGTAGCGCCCGTCGTAGAGCTCTCTCGCATCAGCAGAGGCCGAGGATAGCAGTGTGATAAGTGAAACTGTCAGTGTAAAAAGGATTAACAATTTTTTATTCAAGCAAATTTCTCCAGTCATATTATGCGTATTAGTAGTTATTATAACCTAATAATCGTGGTTAGGAAACTATATATTGCTGTTAGACCAGCTCTATTACTTGAGAAATATCGTTGAGGGATTATCGTCATAAAATATAGCCTACGATGTTTTTATTTAGTTGATATGTATTTTTCCTTATAAATATTTTTTCTTGTCTCTCCGTGATTTATTATCTTGTGAAATTTATCGCACAATACGAATAATCCGCAGCCATATATAATTTAAAATTTATATATGGCTGCGGATTGCGGTTTTGTGCCGATGCTTTTAAACAAAGAGCTTTTTATTAAAATTTGCTATGGCAGTTAATGCAGAGCACTGCTGATTTTCTTATGAAAATTTTTTAAAGGACTACTCCACATTGATGATAAAGTTGCAGAAAGTCCAGTAGAAGATGTCAAAATTTTCCAAGAAGGCGGTCTGTGAGGCATGGGGGATTACCGCCATGCGCGACCCCGGTATCAAAGAGCGGTAGTATTCGCAGCTTTTGCTGCTCACTTGGTCAAACTCGCCGATGATGAAGAGTACGGGAACTTTGATTTGCGGCAGACGCGGCGTAATGTCCATATCTTTTAATATTCCCGTGCAGGAGAACTCACTCGGCCCCCACATGCGGCGGTATACTTTCATTCCTTCTGTCGATTTGCTGCGCACGGCCTTGGTAAAGTTGGCGTTTCCCAAGCGGCTGATTTGGTCGTTGCGGCATTGGAAATTGTTGTTGAATTTGGAGATGATTTCCTGGTAGCCGCTGCTGTCAAAACAGGTGCCGTTTTCATACTCATGAACAACGTTTAGCGCCTCGTCGCCCATTTCTTCCAGCCGCACCATGGCATCTTTGATCCACAGCTCGGTGCTGAGGAAGGGGCTGGTCATGGTTACGGAGATTATCGGGGAATCGGGGTTGGCAAATAGGTGTTCCGCCGCAAGATAGGCTCCCCACGAACGTCCGATAACGTGCAGGCGCGGAGCGTTTATCGTTTTTATCACCGTAGTGAGGTTTTCAACATAGTATTCAGGTTTCCACTGATGTTCCTCATCCATGTGAGCAGCCTCGTCACTGCCGATTTGGTTGTAGAAGTAGACGATGCGGTTTTCAGCCAGTTTTTCCGCCATGGGCATGAAGGAAGAGCAGTTACCTCCCGGACCGCCGTGGATGTAAAGCACAGGCACTGTTTTTTCAATATCTCCAAGTTTGCTGAGGCTGATAAAACCTCCGGGCACATTGACAAATTCTGTACTCATTTTTGCTGCCATGGAAAAGCACCCTCTTTCGGCCAATATATTTGCTTATATTTATATGCTATCATAATTTTCTGAATATTCAAAGGTAAAACCCGCAGGCGTCAGCTGCGGATATGCGCTATGCCCCGCCTTACCGTTTTTGCTGTTTCCGACGCCAAAACCACAGTGAAGGCGACGGCGACTATTTTCAGCCACATTGCCGCTGTGAGGGGCACAGTGTCAAAGAACATGCCGCCAAACTGGGTGATGATGACCTGAAAGGCGAAGGTCAGTGCGAATACCGCAAGCATGGGTTTGTTGCCGGCAATGTTTTTGAAGATGCTCTCGTCGTGCAGCTCTCTGCTGTTGAAAGCGTTGAAGAGCTGAAAGATGACAAAGAGGGTGAAGAGCACCGTGGACATTTCCCTTTCCGACGCGCCCATGAAGTTCCATACGTGCTGCCCCAAGAATACTGCGGCGATGAAGAGCCCGTTGACGGCGATGCGCGAGAGCATTTGCCGCGAGATGATGTTGGCGTCGCGTCTTGTGGGTTTTTTTTGCATGAGGTCGCCGCGTATGGGTTCAAGTCCCAGTGTGAGCGCGGGAGGCCCGTCCATGACGATGTTGAGCCATAGCAGCTGCATGGCGGTGAAGGGCGATTCAAAGCCCGCGAGGATGGAGAAGAGCACCACCGTTACCGAGGAGAGGTTTACCGTCAGCTGAAATTGGATGAATCTTTGGAAGTTGTCATAGATGCCGCGTCCCCACTGCACCGCACGCACGATGGTGGCGAAGGAGTCGTTGAGCAGGACGATGTCGCTGGCTTCTTTTGATACTTCCGTGCCGGTGATTCCCATGGCGATGCCGACGTCGGCGTTTTTTATCGCCGGAGCGTCGTTGATGCCGTCGCCCGTTACCGCCACGATGTCGCCCATGGCTTTGAGAGCTTTGACTACACGCATTTTGATTGCGGGAGTGCTTCTGGCGATGACGCTTATTTTCGGCAGCGCAGCGGTGAGCTCTTTGTCGGAGAGCTCTTCCAGGTCGCGCGCTTCCACAGCCCTTTGCCCTTCTGTGAGTATGCCCAGCTCTTCGGCGATGGCTTTGGCGGTGACGAGGTTGTCGCCTGTGAGCATTTTTAGATTGATGCCGGCACTGCGGCACTCTTCCACCGCGCCGTAGACCTCTTTGCGCAATGGGTCGGTGATGGCGGCGAAACCATCATAGACCATATCGTTTTCTATTTCTTCGCGTCTTTCATTGTAATTTTCGTAGGTGAGTATTTCTTTGTGAGCAAAGGCGATGACACGGCAGGCTTTTTTCTGGAAGGCGGTGATTTGCGCTTCAATGTCTGCTGCCTGCGCCTCGGTGACGCGTGACATGGCAAGGATTTTTTCGGGGCTGCCTTTTGAGTAAGCTACAGCCCTTCCCTCTGTCTCTGTCACGGTGGTCATTTTTTTGGTTTCGGAGGAGAAGGGGAAGCTGTGGAGTATTTCCAGCTCTTCCCGCACCTCTTTGTAGTCGCTTCCTCCCTCATAGGCGGCGTAGAGCAGTGCGCATTCCGTGGGGTTGCCGATAAAGGTTTTGCCGCCCTCTTCAATGTTGATGTCCGCGGTGCTGTTGATGCAGAAGTTGTTTATCAGATTTTGGTTTTGTAATGCGCAAGGTTTGATTATAGTGCCGCCGCTGTAGATGTCGGTGACGGTCATGCGGTTTTCTGTGAGGGTGCCTGTTTTGTCGGAGCAGATGACGTTGATGCAGCC
>CAZFWP010000094.1:5561-6932 GCA_964522805.1 uncultured Synergistaceae bacterium
AAATAGCGCCGTGCTTTCTATGAGCCTGCCGTCTGCGGGAATTTTATCTCCCGTAGAGACGCAGACAATGTCTCCCACGACGATTTCTTTTTGTCCGATGAGGCATACTTCGCCGTCACGCAGCACCCGCACTTTAATATCATCGTTGATACGCCCCAAGGCCTCAAAAGCTTTGGCGCTGCGCCCTTCCATGATGACGGTGATGGCTACGGAGAGCATGATGGCAGTGAAGATGCCGACACATTCGATATAGTCCGCTTCCCCTCCGCTAAGACCGCGGGCGATGTTTACTCCGAGAGTGATCAGTGCCGCCATAATCAGCAGTATGACCATCGGTTCGCAGGAAGCCTGCGCTATTCTGCGCGCTAATGATATTTGTTTTTCTCTGGTGAAGGCGTTTTCTCCGTGAATTTTGCGGCTCTCTTCCGCCTGTTTTGCCGAAAGACCTTTTTTCGGGTCTACCGACAGAGATTGCAGTGTTTCCGCCGCGCTTTTTAAGAAGCTGTCCATTTTGTGACCTCCCATAAGAATTTCTGAATAAAAAAGACCCATGCACTGCTCTTAATGAAAAGGGCGGTACATGAGTCTCATTATTTAAGACAAGCCAGACCGGGAAGGTCAGGATGTTGACTTGCCACGCAAGGGTACTTGCGCCAATTACTCCCTCAGAGGGTTATTTTATTTTCAGTGGCAATATTAGACCACTGTTTGCAGAAATAGTCAATCTTGTAACGGAGATAATCGTCAATTTGTGCAAATATTTTTTATATTTCTTCTTCTTTTTCTTTCATCTGTATCTCCGCACGCGGAAGCGGGCGTTTGATTCCGGCTGCGGCGAAGGCTTCGCGGATTTTGTGTCTGACACGGCTGGCGGCATCGGAGTCGTAGATCTGTTTTAGGTCTACAAAGAACATTATTTTTATTTTTATAGCGTGCTCCTCAAACTCGTTGAAGCGGATCATGAATTTGGGTTCTTTGAGAACGTAGTATTCTTTTGTGAGTATATCGGAAATGATCTTTTCCGCTTCGTCAAGGTCACTGTCACAGGCGATGGAGACAAAGAGGCTCGCCATAATCTTACTGTCTTCTCTGGTGAGGTTGGTCACTGCACTTTCATGCACCTTACTGTTGGGTATGATTAAATCTTTGCTCATGTCGCAGCGCAAGATGGTGTTTTGAATGGTGATTTCCCGCACGATACCGCGCTCTCCGCCGATGATCACTTCATCACCGATACGCAGCTTTTTCTGGAATATCAGCAGCAGGCCGCTAAAGAGGTCTCCCATTATTTTTTGTGTGCCCAAGCCTAGGGCAATGGCCATGGCGCCGCCGAGAAAGGCAAAGGCGGTGAGCGGTATTCTCAGACTCCAT
>CAZFWP010000095.1:0-6907 GCA_964522805.1 uncultured Synergistaceae bacterium
TGGGACAGGAGATCACCGTTTCTCTGTTCCAGAATGGCGAAGTTGTTGACGTAATCGGAGTCAGCAAAGGTAAGGGTACTGCGGGTGTAATGAAAAGACATGGTTTTGGCGGAACACCAGCCAGCCACGGTCACTCGGTAACACACCGTCACCCTGGTTCAATCGGTTGCAGCAGCTACCCCGGCAAGGTTATTAAAGGCCGGAGAATGGCGGGTCACATGGGCAGCGAGCGTGTCACTACCAAAAACCTCACGGTTTTTGGAGTTGACGAGGAGAACAACCTTATTCTTATTAAAGGTTCAGTACCCGGCGCACGCGACAGCCTTGTTATGATCCGCAAAACAGCGTAAGTAGGGAGGCAGAAGACTATGCCTGTAGTAAAAGAAGTTAATTTCAAAGGCGAGGTAATCGGACAGGTCGAACTTTCCGATGCCGTCTTCGGAGCCCCTGTCCATGTGCCGGCCATGCATCAGGTAGTGGTTGCGCATTTGGCTAACTGCCGTGTCGGTACTCATGACACTAAAGATCGCGGAGATGTCCGCGGCGGCGGTAAAAAGCCCTGGAGACAGAAGCATACAGGACGTGCACGTGCAGGCAGCTCACGCTCACCTGTGTGGGTTGGCGGCGGAGTAGCACATGGTCCGCATCCGAGGGATTATCACCAGAAGGTCAACAAGAAAGTTCGCCGTATTGCTCTTTGCAGCGCACTGACCTTAAAGGTTCAGGAAGAGAATATGTTTGTGCTTCATAGCTTCGATATCGAAGCTCCTAAGACAAAGCTTATGCTTGATTTCCTCTCAGCCGTACAGGCGGGAAAGAAGCCTCTCTTTGTTCTCCATGAGACAAACATGCCGGTTGTCAAGTCTGCCGCGAACATTCCTGGTGTTGAAGTGATTCACGTTGACAGCGTTAACGTATATGATCTTCTCAACCACGATCAGCTGATTGCAACTCCTGAGGCTGTTAAAAAGCTCGAGGAGGTGTTCGGTTAATGAACGCAGTCGCACATGATATAATTGTCCGTCCTGTTATTACGGAGAAGACAAGCCGTATGATGGAGCTCGGTCAGTATACATTTGAAGTTCTTCCGAAAGCGAACAAGATAGAAATTCGCAAAGCCATAGAGGAAGTTTTCAAAGTTAAAGTCGTCAGAGTCAATACGATCCAGGTCCGTTCCAAACCGAAGCGGATGGGTGCCTTTTTGGGTCGTTCACGCTCCTGGAAGAAAGCCATCGTAACTCTCGCCGCCGGCGAGAAGATTGCATTCTTCGAGGGCGCAAGCGCCTAGGCAGAAAGGGGTAAACCTTTATGGGAATTAAGAAATTTCGTCCCACTACTCCCAGCCGCCGCCACATGGCAACGCCCGACTATTCGGAAATAACAAAGGCGAAGCCGGAGCGGAGTCTGGTAGTATCTCTCAGTCAGTCTGGGGGACGTAACAATAACGGTCGCGTAACAATGCGTCACCTTGGCGGCCGTGGAAGAGTTAAGTATCGTATAATCGATTTTAAGCGCGACAAAGCCGGAATTCCCGGTAAAGTTGTCGCGATAGAGTACGATCCTAACCGTACCGCGCGCATAGCACTTATTTCTTACCTAGACGGTGAAAAACGTTACATCCTTGCACCCATCGGACTTAATGTTGGCGACAACGTTTACTCTGGCAAGGGGTCTGACATCCGTCCCGGAAATGCACTTAAATTAAAAGACATTCCGGTTGGTACTGTTATTCATAATATCGAGCTTGAGCCAGGCCGTGGCGGCATACTTGTCCGTTCCGCCGGAGTTTCAGCGCAGTTAATGGCAAAAGAGGGCAAATATGCGTTTGTCCGTATGCCAAGCGGTGAACTTAGACTCATTCTTCTCGAGTGCATGGCAACAGTAGGCCAGGTAGGCAACGAAGAGCATGAGAACGTTGTTTTCGGTAAAGCCGGCAGAACGCGCTGGCTCGGAATTCGCCCGCACATTCGCGGCATGATTCAGAACCCTGTCGACCATCCGATGGGCGGAGGCGAAGGCAAGAGCAAGTCGCATAAACATCCGGTCTCACCGTGGGGTACTCCGGCAAAGGGTTACCGTACACGCAAGCGGAAACCTTCGGACAAATTTATTGTCCGTCGCCGCAAGAAGTAACCCGGGTTTGTAGGAGGGAATACAGATGGCTCGTTCACTTAAAAAAGGACCCTACGTTGACGCAAAACTTCTTCGCAGGGTTGAGAACATGAACGATTCGGGGAAGAAAATTGTGATTAAGAGTTGGGCACGCCGCTCAAGCATCACCCCTGAAATGGTCGGACACACAATTGCTGTCCATAACGGCCGTATTCATGTTCCGGTTTACATCAGCGATAATATGATCGGACACAAGCTCGGCGAGTTTGCACCGACCCGCAAGTTCGGCGGTCACGCCGGACAGGAACGCTCCACAAAGGTTAAGAAGTAGGAGGGGCATAGGGATGGATGTAAAAGCAACGGCACAGCAGGTCCGTATCTCTGCTACGAAGGTTCGCCAGGTACTGGCTCTCATCAGAGGCAAAAAAGCGTCTGATGCTCTGCTTGTACTTAAGTACACTCCCAACAAGGGTGCTCGTTATACCGAAAAAGTTCTCAAAAGTGCAGTTGCCAATGCAGAACACAATTTTGGTCTTGACATGGACAAACTTGTTGTAAAAGAAGCGATGGCGGATCAGGGAAGCTACATGAAGCGTTTCCGTCCTGTATCAATGGGACGCGCGCATGCGTTCAGACACCATACGTGCCACATTTCTGTGGTCGTTGGTGAGAAGTAAGGAGGGGTGAAACGGTGGGTCAGAAAGTTCACCCGGTAGGTTATAGGCTTGGCGTTATCTACGACTGGGAATCCCGCTGGTACGCAGACGGCAAGAAATATGCCAAATTTCTGCATGACGACCTTAAGCTCAGAGAGTGGATTTCCAAACGCTGGGCAAGCGCAGGCGTCAGCCGTGTCGAGATAGAGCGTATTGGTAACGTTATGCGTTTCACAGTTTGGACCGCCCGGCCTGGTGTCGTAATAGGCAAGCAGGGTGCTGAAATTCAGGCGGTTCGTGAGGAACTTCAGGCAATGACCGGCAACCGGGTCATGATAAACATCCAGGAAATGAAAAACCCAGATGTAGAAGCACAGGTAGTCGCAGAGGGTGTTGCATCATCACTGGAGCGCAGAATTAGTTTCCGTCGTGCAATGAAACAGTCCATTTTCCGCGCAATGAAGTCTGGCGCTAAGGGAATCAAGATCCAGTGCGCAGGGCGTCTCGGCGGTGCTGAAATTGCACGTACAGAGTGGTATGTAGAAGGACAGCTTCCCCTTTCAACACTGAGAGCCGACATTAACTATGGCTTTGCAGAGGCCCACACCATTTACGGTGTTATCGGAATTAAGGTTTGGGTGTACAAAGGTGAAGTTATGGAGCGCATGCCGATCATGGCGGCGACTCCTGCTCCTAAGGAGAGGGGGTAACATCTGATGCTTTCTCCGAAAAGAGTAAAATATCGTAAGCCCCACCTCACGGCTCTTCGTGGCTACTCAAAAGGCGCGACGAAAGTAGATTTCGGTGAATACGGGCTTCAGGCATGTGACAACGGCTGGATCACTGCGCGCCAGATTGAGGCAGTGCGTGTTGCAATAAGCCGTAAGATGAAAAAGGGCGGCAAAATCTGGATACGCATTTTCCCGGATCGCCCTGTAACTGAGAAGCCGCTTGAAACTCGTATGGGTAAGGGAAAAGGAAACGTCGAATATTGGACAGCCGCAGTCAAACGCGGACGTGTAATGTTCGAAATCGCTGGTGTTCCACGTGATGTCGCCGAACAGGCTTTCCGTACGGCATCCTTCAAACTGCCCATCAAGGTAAAAATGTTAGCCCGAGAGGGAGCAGGTGAATAGTATGGATCCCAAGGAACTTCGAGATCTCAGCATATCTGAGCTAAAAGACAAACACAAGCAGTTTAAGGAAGAGCTTTTCAACCTCCGTTTTCAGAATGCAATCGGACAGTTGAATAACTCAGGCCGTATTAAAGACGTAAAAAAGACAATTGCCCGCGTACTTACAGTCATTACTGAAAAAGAAATGGGTATTGAGCACGCAGGAGCAAGGAGGTAGCCGGAGATGGAAGATCGTACCGCACATAGGAAAGTCCGTACCGGCATAGTGGTTAGCGACAAAATGGAAAAAACCATAGTCGTTCGTGTTGACCGTATGGCCAAACACTCACTATACGGAAAGCCGGTTCTCCGGTCCAAAAAGTTTATTGCTCACGATGAGACAAATAATTGCCGTATCGGCGACACAGTCCTTATCGGTGAGACACGTCCCCTCAGCGCACGCAAGTGCTGGGAAGTAGTAGAAATAGTCAAGAGAGCTCCTGTTCTTGGTGAAGCTCTTATTGAAGAGGAGGATGCCTAAGTATGATTCAGCTGCGTACAGTGCTTAACGTAGCCGACAATTCCGGCGCAAAAAAAATCCTCTGCATTCAGGTAAAGGGAGGCAGCTTCCGTAAAGTAGGTACTGTCGGTGACGTAATTGTCGGCGCAGTTCGTGAAGCCGCACCTAACGGAAACATCAAAAAGGGCGATGTTGTCAAGGCTGTTATCGTAAGGACAAGGAAAGAAATACGCCGCAAGGACGGTTCCTATGTTCGTTTTGATGACAACGCCGCAGTTGTAATTGATGCTAACGGTGATCCTAAGGGAACCCGTATTTTTGGTCCTGTAGCTCGGGAATTGAGAGAGAAAAAGTATATGCGTATAGTTTCTCTTGCTCCCGAGGTTGTGTAGGGGGTACTGGTCATGTCCAAGATGAGAATTAAAAAGGGCGACCGGGTCCGCATCACATCCGGTAAAGATGCCGGCAAAGAAGGAAAAGTTCTTCGCAGGGACGTTCAGAAAGATACAATCGTAGTCGAGAATGTAAATATCGTCACGAAGAGTGTCCGTCCGAACCAGAAAGACCCCCGCGGCGGACTGATCAAGAAGGAAGCGGCAATGGCGGCATGCAAAGCCATGCTCGTGTGTCCTTCATGTGGTAAGGCAACCCGTGTCAGCCGCGCCTTTCTTGACAGCGGCAAGAAAGTCCGTATCTGCAAACAGTGCGGCGAAATCATCGATAAGGTTTAAGGAGGGACTCATATGACTCCGCGTCTTTTGACAAAGTACACAACAGAAGTTGTTCCTCGTCTGCAGGAACAGTTCTCGTACAAAAACGTCATGGAGATTCCCCGTCTGGCGAAGGTTGTTATTAACATAGGCGTTAACGAAGCGAAACTTGATACAAAATATATGGACGCTTCAATTAACGAACTGACAATCATCTCAGGCCAGAAGCCCATGATGAAACGCGCAAAGAAATCCATCGCAGGATTTAAGGTCCGTGAAGGAATGCCGGTTGCCTGCTGCGTAACGCTTAGAGGTCCTAGAATGTGGGAATTTGTCGATCGCTTAATCAGTATCGCTCTTCCGCGTATCAAGGACTTCCAGGGAATTTCAAAGAGAAGCTTTGATGGCAGAGGTAATTATAACCTCGGTCTGAAAGAGCAGCTCCTCTTCCCTGAGATTGATTACGACAAGGTCATTCGCCAGCGTGGTATGAATATTACATTCGTAACCAGCGCGAAGGCGGATGAGGAAGCCCAGGCTCTGTTGGCCGAACTGGGCATGCCCTTCGCCCGTTAGGAAGGAGTACACTAATGGCCCGAAAAAGCTTGGTAAACAAAGCTCAGCTTGAGCCGAAGTTCAAGGTGAGAAAATACAATCGTTGTCCGATTTGCGGTCGCCCCCATGGGTATATGCGCAAATTCGATATGTGCCGCTGCTGTTTCCGCAAACTTGCACGCGAGGGTAAAATCCCTGGCGTTGTCAAGTCTAGCTGGTAGGCACGTGGGCGTGGAAGGGAGGATCCTTTAATGCATATTACCGATCCTGTCGCGGATATGCTCACACGCATAAGAAATGCTAATGTTGTCTACCATGAAATGGTAGATATGCCTCTTAGCAAGATGCGTCTCGAGATGGCACGTATCCTCAAAGAGGAAGGCTATATCCGCAACTACAAAACAATTAATGACGCAAAGCAGCCGATGCCAATACTTAGGCTGACCATGAACTACGGTCCTGCGAGGGAACGCGTAATTCAGGGGCTTCGTAGGATCAGCAAGCCCGGTCGTCGCATCTATGTAAGCAGTGAAGATCTCCCCAAAGTAATGGGCGGACTCGGAATTGCAATGATTTCAACGTCAGCAGGGCTTATGACCGACGCAGAAGCGCGCAAGCGCGGACTTGGCGGCGAAGTCGTTTGCTACGTTTGGTAATGGGGGTGGCATAGTTGTCAAGAATTGGACGTAAACCTATCGTTCTTCCCAAGGGTGTCGAAGTGAAGATTGACGGAAGACATGTTTCTGTCAAAGGCGCAAAGGGCACACTTGAGATGGATATTATGCCCCTGATTAATGTTGCCGTCGAAGACAGCACAATTATTGTTAACCGTGAAAGCGAGATCAAAGCAGTTCGCGCCGCACACGGAATGACTCGTGCGCTTATAAGCAACATGGTCACAGGTGTCAGCAGTGGCTTTGAGAAGGTACTTGAAATCGTCGGTGTAGGTTACCGTGCACAGATGCAGGGCAAGAACCTCGTGCTGAGCCTTGGTTTCTCTCATCCTGTAGAAGTTGTTCCCCCTCAGGGAATCGAATTCGCTTGTGAGAGCCCGATAAAAATCGTTGTTCGCGGTATAGACAGACAGCTCGTCGGTCAGATTGCTTCGAACGTTCGCGGCTACCGTCCGCCCGAACCCTATAAGGGTAAGGGTATTAGGTATTCCGGCGAATATGTAATTCGTAAGGCCGGTAAGGCCGGCGCCAAGAAGTAAGGCGAGGTGAAGGACGTTGATTAGTA
>CAZFWP010000096.1:0-6742 GCA_964522805.1 uncultured Synergistaceae bacterium
AAACATTCTTGGGTTGCGGTGCACTTGATGGCAAAAGCTTATTTAAGCGAAATGAAAGAAAAGGGTCAACTGCCTGACACATTTAATAGAATATTGGTCAAATCGTCTAAAGAATATGCAACGGATGCCGCAAAAATGTATAAAGAGATCATGATAATGACAAGATATGAATCTCTTAAGCAAAAATTTTCTCTTGATATTTGATTATCATCTCTAACCTTAAAAGATGTTGAGCCTGGTAACAGATGATGTTATCGGCTCAATATTTTTTATGCTCAATATATTACGGTGATTTGCGGCAATTTTCTAATTTATATATTGAAATAAGTTTGACATGAGGAAAATCCGTATGTATTATGTCTAATATCTACATTTAAAATAATACTCATTGTCTGAAATGAGGTGCAGACGGAGGTTTTGCGGTTGAAGCATAGAATGGAATTAGTTATCTATGTTGTTATTCTGACGCTGTTTTCCGCTGTCACGCTGTTTACAATGTTTGAAAGCCGCGAAAGGGTGGCGGCTGACTTTTTTGACAACATGTCAAGGGGTGCCGAAGCCATTGCTGCCGTGCTGGCGCAAACGACGATAATTACAGACAAAGACATGGCGGAGCTGAAGTCTATGCCGTTTATGGAGGCGGTGAGCCATCCTCTAAATAAGAGTCTGATAGAACATACAAAGGACCTCTATGATATTTATCATATTCGCTATGCCTACATTATGACGCCTCTTAAGGCGTCTGAGATAAGGTACCATGTTGATAAAAGTAACACGGATTTTTACGGCACCGAGGTTGGAGAGCCTCTGAACTTGATGTGGCTTTTAGACGTGCTCTGCGACAAAGAGGATTTAAAAAAGACCGATACGCCGCAGGAATACGAAGATTACTACAAAGATATCAACAGGTACTCATATATCAGAGACGGGCAGCAAAATATCCTCAAAAACAGACGCATTGCCAGCGAGCGCACCATTGATGAGTGGGGCGGTCTGATAACTGCTTATGCCCCTGTTTATACGGTTGAAGGCAACTTTGCCGGTATGCTTGGCATTGATATCAGCACTGATCGCTACTCCTCAATTTGGCACAAAGCGTTTTCCATATTGCTTGCCGCCTATTCGCTTACATTTTGCCTTTTCCTATTCTTAACTTTGTGGATATACAGAAAGTTCAGCATCGCCGATAGAAACGCCAAGTATACTGACTCTCTCACCGGAGCGTACAATCGCCGTTACCAGGAGGATCATCTCACCGCGATTCTTGCTAGTCAGCATTATGCAAAAGAGAAAAATATTGCTTTTATTATGGTGGACATTGACCACTTCAAAACAATTAATGATACCTACGGGCACGCCCTGGGAGACATTAGCATCAGAAAGCTTTATACCTGTCTCAGAGACGTAATCGGCCAAGAAAAGGGTGTCGTTGTCAGATGGGGAGGAGATGAATTTATGGCCATCGCCGGCGTTGCTGATATGGAAGAAGCAGAATCCATACTTGCCGGGATCTGCGCTCGTGTCAAGAGCAGCAGAGCTATTGATGCAGTTGTGATGAGCGTGTCTGTTGGTTGCTGCGTTGTTCCGCGTACGAGTCTCAAAATCTCTGAGGTTGAATCGTATATTAACAGGGCTGATGCTGCGCTCTATGAGGCAAAGGACAAAGGGCGGGACTGTTTTGTGTCTATCGCTTGGTAGCTTTTGCCGCAGCTGATTCTTGTGTTGCCGGAAGCCTACCTTGTTAAACATAATCTTTTGCTGTTAAAAGGATAATAAAAGAGGTGCGGAGGAAGATCTTTTCCGCACCTCTTTTCGCTCAAAGCTGTTGCCGATGTTATCTACCGTTATTTATCAGGTGTGATGATAGCCGGGTCTTTGATTTCGCCGTAATAGCGGAACACGCCATTTTTTATCTGCTGAATCTGTATTGGCTTGACGATCTCGCCCTCTTTGTTAAAACCGTTGATTATCCCTGTGAGTCCGTTGTAATTTTTCGTAGCAGCGAGTGCCTTTGCTACCGCCGTTCCGTCAGTGGTTTTTGCCTGTTTGATGGCGTTGGCAAGCAGCATAAAGGCATCATAACCGGAGGCGCCGACCATGTCAGGCTCAATTTTATGGCGCTTACGGTATGTGGAGAGGAATTCCTGTACAAACTTGCGTTTATCATCTCTGTTAAGGTTTGTGACGATTATCAGCCCTTCCGCAGCTTTACCGCCAATTTCCGCTGTCTTGGGGGAGTCCGTTCCCTGTTCGCCCATGAAAGGAACGGTGATTCCCATATCCTTGGCCTGCTTAAGAGCAGGAGCAACCTGGAAGTAATACCCGCTGAAGAATACCAGGTCGGGGTTTGAAGCCTTCATCTTGGTTAAATATGGTTTAAAATCCTTTTCACTCATGGGGTATTTCTGAATGGAAACGATCTTTGCTTCAGGGTGCCCCTTCATGTATGTTTCAAAACCTTGGGTGAGAGTTGTGCCAAAGTCGTTGTCACTGACAATGATGGCGATTTTTTTTGCTTTGAGAAGCTTAACTGCCGTGTAGGCAGCGCCCTTTCCCTCTACCGTTCCCAGAAAGCCATTGCGGAAGGTAAAATCGCCTTTGGTAATGTCAGGATGCAGCGCATATGCGGAAATAAGCGGAATCTCCTCATCGTTAAAGATGGCTGACACCGCACGGGTGGGGAGGCTGTATGAACCGGCTAAAAAGGCAACGATGCCGTCCTGCCCGATGAGCTTATGTGCCAGAGGTACAGACTGCTTGGGGTCAGCGGCATCATCATAGCAGATGAGTTCGACTTTTTTCCCGAGCAGTCCTCCCTCCGCATTTACTTTCGCCACAGCTAGTTTTACTGATTCATGGACACTAAAACCGTCTGCCGCTGCAAATCCTGTGAGCGGAGCCAACATACCTATTTTAATGGTATCGGCGGCCATTGCTGTTGCGCATGACAAAAGTACGGTAAGACATGAAAGTATTATTGCAGCTTTAAAACCTTTTTTCATTACACACACCTCCTGTATTTTTTAGGCAGAGATTTTTCTGCCATAAAGCCGTCCGCAATATTTCCGTGTACAAATAACAGTCCAATCAATTAACAGTCCGATCAATCAAAGCCCCCAGTATAAACAACTGCTTTTGCCAATGTTGTTGCGTAAAAAATGTGACTATATTAAATATGTAGAGATTCTTACGCTACGTTAGCCATTCTAAAAAAAACGTATCAAATTTTTATCAAACGGTTGACTTTAACGTCAATTTATGTTTTTGCCGTGTTTTTCGTCCTGGCTTTAATTTGACGATTCTTTGATACTGATGCTGTATATTGCAAGCATCAAATAAAAACTAAAGTGCTACGGCACAAAACCAAAGGGAGCGATTTAAATGGCAGGTAACGCAGAGATTCTCTATGAAGTAAAGGCACAGCGCGGCGGCACACTTAGATGTAAGGGCTGGAGACAGGAAACAATTCTCCGTATGCTTGAGAACAACATGGAAAACGCAGAGCACCCCGAAAAGCTGATAATCTACGGAGGCAACGGAAAGTGCGCCCGTAACTGGGAATCCTACCACGCTATCATTAAGAGCCTCAAAGAGCTTGAAGATGACGAGACCCTCGTTGTACAGTCAGGTATGCCTGTTGCAGTCTTTAAGACGCACAAGTATGCCCCTGTCGTTGTAATGGCCACCACAAACTTCATGCGTCCCTCATGGGAGACCTTCTACGAACTTGAAGAGAAGAACCTCACAATCTTTGCCCAGTACACAGCCGCTCCCTGGGAGTACATCGGAACACAGGGCGTTATCGAAGGAACATTTGAAACACTCGCCGCTGTAGGTATCAAACATTACGATGGCAGCATGGAAAACCGTATCCTTCTTACCGCTGGTGCGGGCGGAATGGGCGGCAACCAGACATGGGCGATGAAGATGCACGGCGGTGTTGCTATTGTTATCGACGCTGACATTGAAACACTCGAACGCCGCGTTGCTAAAAACTACCTTGACGAAATCGTCGGCTCACTTGACGAAGCGATCGAAGGCGCAAAGAAGTGCGTGGCTGAGAAGAGACCCCATTCATTCGGCGTAGTCGGCAATGCCGCTGACTGCTTCGAAGAGGCATACGAAAAGGGCTTCATGCCTGACGTCGTTACAGAAATGTGCCCCTGCCATGACCCGATTTCCTATATCCCCTCAGGATATACACCGGATCAGGCAAGAGAGCTTCGTAACTCCGATCTTGACACATACATGGAAAAGGCTCGCGTGACAATGAAGCGTCAGCTTGCAGCCATGCTGAAGTATCTGGACAAGGGTGTTCCCGTGTTCGAATACGGCACAAGCATTCGTAAGGAATGCCGCGACGCTGGCTACCCCGAAGCAGAGGCCATGAGACTTCCCGCATTCGTAGCTGACTACATCCGTCCGCTATTCTGCGAAGGCCGCGGACCCTTCCGCTGGACCTGTATCTCCGGTGACCCCGCAGACCTTAAGAGAACAGACGAACTCGCAATGGAACTTTTCGGCAACGACCCCATCGTCGGACGCTGGATTCCGCTTGCAAGCAAATACCTTCCCATCGAAGGACTGCCCGCACGTATCTGCTACATGGGCTTCGGTCAGAGAAAGAAATTTGCTCTTGCGGTAAACGACCTCATTAAGAAGGGCGAAATCAAGGGTCCTGTGGCCTTCTCAAGAGACAACCTTGACTCAGGCTCAATCGTCAACCCAACATTTGAATCAGAAAGAATGCCGGACGGCGGCGACCTTATCTCCGACTGGCCGATGCTTAACGGACTGCTCAACGCTTGCGGCATGTGTGACCTTATCGCAATCCAGGCCAACTACTCAATGGGTGAAGCGGTGCACACAGGCGTAACCCAGATAGCAGACGGCACAGCAGACGCTGACGTTCGCCTCGAAGTCGCCATGACAGTCGACTCAGGAATTGGTGTAATCCGCCATGCTCAGGCCGGTTATGAATCAGCCAAAGATGTCGCCAACGGAAAGGGCAAACTTACCCCCGAAGGAATCAAAGTTCCCCTTTGGTGGCAGCCTGCCGACAAAGTTACCTTCGGACCGGACGGAAGCGACAAGCTCTAAGATTTATACCGCGAACTACTAGGTACCGGTGGGTATTTAACAAATATATCCGAAATCGAGGGTGCCGTTTTGACACCCTCGATTTTTACAATATGGGAGGTGATGCAGATGAAAGAGACATGTGCGGATATAGTAATCGAAAACGCGGCTCAACTGCTTACGTGTAGTGAGAGTGCCTCTGATTTTGCAGGAATAATGGACGGCGGCTGTATAGCGGCTGTTGGAGAAAAGATTCTCGCTGTAGGTTCTAAGAGCGAGATTTTGCCATATATTGGGGATGCCACAAAACGCATCGATGCATCCGGCAAAGTAGTAATGCCGGGTTTTGTCGACTGCCATACCCACGTTGTCTTTGGCGGTACCAGGGTGGAGGAGTATTGCGCCAGGCTGGAAACCGATGATCTAAATGAGCTGAAACGCCGCAAAGTGCCTATGGGCATTATGGTGACGCTTTCATCTACCAGAGGCGTTGACACAGAAGAACTATACAGACAGACTGAGCCGCGCGTGCGCCAGATGATCGAGAGCGGAACCACGACGCTGGAAAGCAAAAGCGGATACAGCCTGGAAAAACAAGGCGAAATGAACCAGCTCAAAGTGAGTCGTCTTCTCGGTGAACGTTTGCCCATAGACATCTCATCGACCTTCCTTGGCGCTCACGGGTGGCCCCCTGATGTAGAAAAAAACCGCTATATGGATATACTGATCAACGAGATGATCCCGGCTGCAGGAGAATCAGGGCTTGCAGAGTGCTGCGACATCTGGTGCGATGCCGGACACTATGAGGCAGATGAATGCCGGGAAATTCTTCAGGCAGGGCGCGATTGCGGCATGGAGCCTAAAATACATGCCGGTGCATACTCCTACGTGGGCGGCGAGGACTTGGCTGCGGAAATGGGAATGTACTCGGCCGACCACCTGAACTACACGCCTAAATCAGCGCTGAAAAAGCTGGCGGACGCCAAAGTTACGGGAGTTGTTCTTCCCGGTATAGACTTTGCTGTTAATCACCCACTCTTCTTCGATCCGCGCCCCATGTACGAGGCGGGCTTGGAACTGGGAATGGCGACAAACTGCTGCCCCGGCTGCTGGTGCACCTCTATGCCCTTTATCATTGCTCTGGCCTGCCGCCAGCACCACATGTCCCCGGCGATGGCTCTTAGAGCTGCCACCTTTGGCAGTGCTAAGGCCCTCAAAAGAGAAAATACGATAGGTTCGCTGGAAGCCGGCAAGCAGGCGGATATACTGATACTCGACATCCCCACATATGAAGATATAGCTTACAGACTTGGACAAAACCCGGTGGATACTGTAATCAAAAAGGGGAAAATAACAGTCCGTGGCGGTAAAATGCTTTAACAATATGCCTAAATTAAATCTGGAGGAAGAACAATGTTTTATGAAGTTATCGAAAAAATAATGGACAGCAAGGATACTACAGTCGGCGGCGGCTCTGCCTCTGCCGTAGCCGGAGCCATGGCCGCGGGGCTTGTCGGTATGGTGGCGCGCCTCTCAACCGGTAAGGACTATGGGCTCACCGATGAAAGATACATCGCTATCGCCGAAGAACTTGACGGTTACGCCGCTGCTTTGAGAGAAGGAGCTGTGGAGGACACAAAATCATACCTTGGCATCAAAGCCG
>CAZFWP010000097.1:0-6721 GCA_964522805.1 uncultured Synergistaceae bacterium
GAGTAGTTTTTTGTTCATCAATTGTATAAAGATCACGAGGAAATGTTTTCAAAGTCTCGCTTATTTCCTCAAAGGCGCTCTTTCCATATACGGCAATAAAAGCGATGTTGTCTATCCCCGCAGTCGTTCTTAGTGCCAGCACCGCGCTCTCTTTAGCCGCACTAGCCCTATCAAGCCGCTCTCCAGATTCCATCGCGCCTAAGCCTCTACCAAGACGCATTTCATATTCTTTCAGCACGCCGGTGTTTTTATAGCGCCAGCCACAGAGGCAGCCGGAGGCTCCCGCCCCCACTCCCAGGTATTCGCCACTGCGCCAATAATTAAGATTATGACGGCTTTCGTACCCCGCTTTGGCAAAATTTGCAACTTCGTATTGGTTAAAACCTTTCCGAGGCATGTACCACTGAGCCCAACGATAGGGCAAGTAACCGTCAGAGAGTAACTCTTTCGGCATATTCTCCCAGGGAGTTCCTGCTTCAAGAGACAACTGATAGAGCGAAATGTGATGAATGCCGCTGCTTACAGCATCTTTGAGGCTGCGGCACCAGTTTTCAAAAGTCTGATGAGGCAAACCAAACATGAGATCTGCACTGACAGCAAAACCTCCCGCCAAAGCCGAGGAGATCGCGCAATAAGCCTGAGATGCGCTGTGAAGCCGTCCGAGCATCTTTAATTCAGCATCATCAAAGCTCTGAACGCCGATGCTGACGCGGGAAACACGCCAATCTCTCCAAGTCAGCAAGTGTTCGGTAATTAGAGAGTTGGGGTTTGCCTCCACAGTTACCTCAGCATCAGGGGCGAACCTGAAATGGGCGTCAATAATTTGCGTCAGCCTCAGCCACTGAGGTCCGTTGAGCACAGTGGGAGTGCCGCCTCCAATGTAGCAGGTATTAAGAAGCGGACGTCCGATGCGCGAATTCCACCAGTCAAGCTCTTTATTTAAGAGGTTCAGCCACTTTTCGCAGTCGCCAAGTCCGGGAACAGCGCTTTCAAAGGCACAGTAGCAGCACTTACGTTCGCAAAAAGGGACATGGATATAAAGTGAAAGCCCCCCGCTGGGGGGCTCGAATGGATTTGTCCGCAATTGTTAATTATCCTCGGCCTTGGTAACGTCCATGAACGCCAAGAAGGCTTCCTGCGGGATGGCAACTCTGCCAACCTGCTTCATGCGTTTTTTACCCTCTTTTTGCTTTTCAAGCAGTTTGCGCTTACGGGTAATGTCACCTCCGTAGCATTTGGCAAGAACGTCCTTGCGCACTGCTTTGATGTTCATGCGCACGATAACCTTTTTGCCGACAGCAGCCTGAACAGGCACTTCAAAGAGCTGCCTTGGGATAAGCTCCTTTAGTCTGGCTACTACAGCATGCCCTCTGTGGTATGCCTGATCCGCATGGCAGATGAAGGAGAAAGCGTCCACAGGCTCTTCCTGCATCAGTAAGTCCACCTTTACCAAGTTGGCGGCGCGGAAACCTATGTGGTCATAGTCGAGTGAAGCGTAGCCTCTGGTGCATGATTTGAGTCTGTCATGAAAATCGAGGATAAACTCTGCCAAAGGCATATCATAGGTAAGACGTACTCTTTCGGGTGTGATATAGTCCATACCAACGTATGTGCCGCGTTTTTCCTGGCACAGCTGCATCGCTGCTCCCACAAAGGGGTCAGGCATAAATATTGACAGTTTTATATATGGCTCTCTTATTTCTTCAATCCTTACAGGGTCGGGAAAATCTGACGGGCGGTGAGCCTCGATTATGCTGCCGTCGGTGAGCACAATTTGATAGACAACGTTAGGCGCAGTAGCTACCAAATCCACGCCAAATTCGCGGCTCAGGCGTTCCTTGGCAATTTCCATGTGCAGCAGTCCAAGAAAACCACAGCGGAAACCAAATCCCAGCGCCGCTGAATTTTCCGGTTCAAAGCTGATGGCGGAATCGTTTATCTGCAGTTTTTCCAAAGCATCGCGGAGCTGATTGATGTCTTCTCTTTCCACAGGATAGTAGCCGCAAAAAACAACCGGCTTTACTTTGCGGTAACCTGGGAGAGGGGTTTGCGCAGGATTGCGCGATTCGGTAATCGTATCCCCCACTCGAGCCTCTTCAATTGTTTTGATGCTGGCAGCGACATAGCCGACTTCGCCGGGGCCAAGAGAACCAACCTTTTGCATGTCAGGCTTGAACACGCCAACCTCATCAAGCTCATAATCACGCCCCGTTGCCATGAAACGGATATTTGTTCCGGCGCAAAGGCTGCCGTTAAATACCCTCACATAGCAGATTACGCCTTTGTAGTTGTCGTAAACAGAGTCAAAGATCAGAGCTTGCAGCGGTGCCTCAGCATCACCCTTGGGAGCAGGGATATCACGCACAACTCTTTCGAGTACCTCGGCCACACCGTCTCCGGTCTTGGCGCTGACGGCGATAGCATCAGCGGCGTTAATACCGATAATATCTTCTATTTCTTTTTTTACCCTATCGGGCTGAGCAGACGGTAAATCTATTTTGTTGAGTACCGGCACCAGTTCAAGGTCTAAGTCTGTAGCAAGATAGCTATTGGCCACCGTCTGCGCTTCAACACCCTGGGCCGCATCGACAACAAGCACCGCCCCTTCGCACGCCGCAAGAGAGCGCGATACCTCGTAGGTAAAGTCTACGTGCCCCGGTGTATCAATCAGGTTGAGAATATATTCTTGCCCGTCTTTCGCTTTATAGTTCATGCGCACAGGAACAGATTTTATGGTGATGCCACGCTCACGTTCCAAGTCAAGCATATCAAGAAGCTGAGACTTCATGTTGCGCTTCTCAATTGTGCCTGTCTCTTCGAGCATACGGTCTGCCAATGTTGACTTCCCATGGTCAACGTGGGCGATTATGCTGAAATTACGAAATTTATCTAACTTCATATATCTGTCACTCCCTCAAATTGAAGTTATATTTTAGCCGAAAAGAGGCACTATAGGCAATAGTAGGTCATACTGAACAGAGGAATAAAGGCAATATATTAACACACTTATGAAATTAAAACGAAAAAGCGCAGGGATGTTAAGCTGCCCCTCTCTTTAGCAAAAAATCTCCTCCGGCAGGCATAGAGAGTATGAACATAAGTTAGGCACGCAACACACAAATCATGCGTTTGCCCGATGACTATTCGTATGTTTCCGTATAAAGTCTAAAAACTTAAAAGAGAAAGGCGCTGATTTCAAATGAAGAATATATACAAAAAAACGCTCCTAGCTGCATTGTTATTGCTGCTCACAGTTACTGCTGCTTTTGCACAGGATTGGCCTATGTTCCGCTCCGATGCGATGAGGACGGGGACTGTACCAACAGAGCACGCTTTTGCTAATTTCACCGGCCAGAAGGATTGGACTGTGAAGATTCCCGATGCCATCCAATCTTCACCGGCAATTTACGGCAGCTTGGCCATCTTTGGTTCAAATAACGGCTATGTTTACGCTCTGGATCTTAGCACTGGTTCAACGGTGTGGACTTTTCACACAGAAAACTGGGTAGCTTCATCTCCCGCCGTCGTTGATGGGAAAGTCTTTGTCGGCAGTTATGACAGCAGGCTTTACTGCATCAACGCCGCAACCGGCGAGCTTATATGGAAATTCACCACACATAACAGTATCCACTCTTCGCCTGCCGTTGCCGACGGTGTTGTCTACTTCGGTTCCAACGACGGCTATGTCTATGCGGTCAACATCAAGACGGGCTGGCAGAAGTGGAAATTTAAAACAGAACGTGCCGTTCAAGGCTCTCCTGTTGTAGCAGACGGGGTCGTCTACATCGGCAATGACGAGGGAAAGATGTTCGCAATCGATGCGGCAAGCGGCAAATTGAAGTGGAGGGCTATTGTCGGCGGAGTCATTAAGTCTGCACCTGCCGTTTCTGACGGTCACCTCTATTTTACAAGCCAGGACGGCAAACTTTATTGCGCCAGAATTAAACACCAAGCCGTTATCTGGAAATATGATTCCAAAGCACAGATAGAGACTTCTCCTCTTGTTCAGGGCGGCAAGGTCGTTTTCGGAAATATTAAGGGCTGGGTCTCGGCTGTTGATGCTAAGAGCGGCAATTTAGTATGGCAATACAAGGCTAACGAAGCAGTTTACTCTTCAGCAGCAGGGTTCGGCGGCAAGGTATTTTTCGGCACAAACAGCGATGTTCTTGTCTGCTTGGACGGATCCACCGGGAGTATCGTATGGCGCGCGCCTTTTAAAGCAGATGTCGTCACCGCTCCTGCCATAGCCAAAGACAGGATAGTTGTCGCAGGTGCCGACGGCAAAGTCTGTACACTGAAGTAGCGGCTCACTGGTTAAGCAAAAAATTAAAACAGGCTCACTCCTTACGGATTGAGCCTGTTTTTGTTTCGCATTGTTGTTTTACAGCAAATTAGAAATTCTCAATCAGCGTTTCGAAGGTATCAGCTTTACGGATAATTTTATCCGAACCGTCTGCCTTGATCAAAATCTCAGCAGGTCTTAAGCGGCAGTTGTAGTTTGATGCCATTGAATACCCATAAGCACCAGCATCGGAAACAACCACTAGATCTCCCATTTTCACAGGCCCGATATTTCTTTCTTTTGCCAAAATATCGCCGCTTTCGCATATATTGCCGACAACTGTTACGCAGCCTTCGCACACATCAGCAGAGCCGCCGTCGGCAAAAGCTGTGATTTGGTGGTATGAATCATAAAGTACAGGGCGCATCAATACATTAAAGCCGATGTCCGTCCCCACATATTTATTGTCATAGTTGTCCTTGATTGAATGAACTCTGCCGATAACAGCGCCGCACTCTGCTGTTAAGTAGCGTCCGGGTTCACACTTAAAATGCACGTTTTTGTTATCGTACTTCTCGACGAAAGCATCCAGCACGGGAAATAGCATCTCAGTCAGTTTCGCGAAATCAAGACGTGCCTCTCCCGGCTCATAGGGGATACCGAAGCCTCCGCCAAAATCCACAAAATCCAGCCCCGGAAGGTTTTCCGCTATCAGCTGCAGCAAATTTCGCGCCGATTCCGCATACTGGTCAGGTTCGAGAAAGAGAGAACCTATGTGCTGGTTTACGCCGACAAGCCTTAAACCATATTTATCGGCAATCTCTTTTACCTGCCCCACAAATTCAGCCTGTACTCCGAACTTTGTCTTTTTGCCCCCAGTCACGACTTTATCGCAGTGTCCGGCACCAAGCCCAGGGTTGAAACGAACCGCCACTTTGCCACCTGGGTTAATCTCTCCAAACAATTCCAGCTGAGCCAAGGAATCCACACTTACAAGAATGTTTCTTTCTATGGCAAAGCTAATCTCTTCGGCTGAAACATTGTTGCCGACATAGAATATTTCTTCAGATTGAAATCCAGCTTTTTCAAGCAGGAAGATTTCGCCGGGAGACATCGCATCGGCGCCAATCCCCTCTTCTTTAATTATTTTCAGCAATGAGAGATTGGAATTTGCCTTGATGGAAAAACTGGGGCTAATTCTGCCGTCAAACGCTTCCAACAAATCACGGCAGCGTCTGCGCAGAATTTTTTCATCATATACATAAAGAGGGGTACCATACTTGTTTGCCAAAGAGCAAGTCTTTTTTTCATCTAAAAACAGAGACATCACACACACCTACAATCTGGCCGCGCCGGTTTTGCGTGCAGCAAAAGCAACAGCAGACGCAACAGCCGGAACGACTCTGGGGTCTAGAGCATTGGGGATTATGTAATTCGGTGAAAGTTCTTCATCACTGACTAGTGAGGACAGGGCCTCAGACGCCGCCAATTTCATCTCTTCGTTGATGAAGCGGGCACGAACAGACAAGGCACCCTTAAATATTCCGGGGAAGCCTAGGCAGTTATTAACTTGATTTGGAAAATCGCTGCGCCCTGTGGCAACGACGGCCGCTCCGGCTGCAAGAGCCTCTTCGGGAAAAATTTCCGGCGTTGGGTTAGCCATAGCAAAGACAATTGCATTCTGCGCCATGGTACTGACCATTTCACCGCTCAGCAGCCCTGGGCGGGAGACACCAAGAAAAGCGTCTGCTCCCACTAAGACTTGTGCTAAAGTGCCTCGTCTTTTTTCCAGATTGGTAATCTTGGCAAGCTCTATCTGAGATTCATTTAGCCCATCCACAAAGCCTTCGCAAATAGCGCCGTGAATATCACACATAACAATGTTTTTAGCTCCGGCGGCTAAGAAGTATCTGGCGATAGAACTGCCCGCCGCACCGGCACCATTAATTACTAAGCGGCTGTTCTCCAGCGTTTTTCCTGCAAGGCGCAGTGCGTTTTTGTACGCAGCCAAAGCGATTACCGCCGTGCCGTGCTGGTCATCGTGAAACACCGGAATATCCAGTTTTTCTTGGAGCTTCTTTTCTATCGCAAAGCACCTAGGCGCGGAAATATCTTCCAGATTTATGCCTCCGAAGGAGACTGCTATCTTTGATACAATATTGACAAATTCGTCAACATCTTTTGTCTCCACCGCAAGCGGTATGGAATCTATTCCTGCAAATCTTTTAAAGAGACAGCATTTTCCCTCCATTACCGGAAGCGAAGCGGCGGGGCCAATATCGCCAAGCCCCAAGACGGCAGTACCGTCCGTTATCACCGCAACCAAGTTGTTTTTCATTGTCACATCCCACAGTGCTTCCGGCTCACGTTCGATCTCACGGCAAGGTTCCGCAACACCCGGAGTATAAACCAACGAAAGGTCTTCCATGAGATCGGAAG
>CAZFWP010000098.1:0-6709 GCA_964522805.1 uncultured Synergistaceae bacterium
CCTCCCTACTCCAGTGTCAAGAAGCCCTCTCTGATGGCGTATTTGGTTAGTTCTGCCATGCTGGCGCAGCCTAGTTTGTCGAGGATGCGGCGGCGGTGGGTGTCGACGGTGTTTTTGCTGATGGAGAGGGTGTCGGCTATTTGTTTGCCGTTGCGGCCTTTGACTAATAGCAGCAGTACTTCCATTTCCCGCTCTGATAGGGGGTTGGTTTTGTCGGCGCTTTCGCTGCCTAGCAGCCTCAGGTAGTCTTCCACCAGTACGGTGCAGGCTTTGTCAGAGAGGTAGATTTCGCCGCCCATGACGGAGTGGATTGCCTCGATGACAGTTTGACTGGAGCTTTCTTTGAGAAGGTAGCCCCTGGCTCCCGCTTTGAGAGTTTCGGCGATGAAGCGGCGGTCGCTGTGCATGGAGAGGACGATGACGGCGATTTGCGGCTGTTCGGCGGTGATTTGCGCGGTGGCCAAGATGCCGTTGAGGTTGGGCATGGTGACGTCCATGAGCACAAGGTCGGGCTGCAGGCTGCGTGCCATTGCCACCGCCTCGCGTCCATCGGAGGCTGATCCGGCGATTTCAAAGTCGGCGTGGTTTTTGAGGAGGCTTTCCATTCCTTCTCGGAAGAGCACGTGGTCATCGGCGATGAGTATTTTAATCATTATGTCCCTCCTGTTCGGTGTTGTTGAGGTGCAGCGGCGCCAAGAGGGAGATGGTGGTGCCGGCGCTGTTGGAGATTATCTGCATGTCGCCGCCTATGTGTATGAGACGTTCTCTGATGCTGAATAGTCCCAGTCCGCATCCTGCGGTTTTGGTGACTCTTTTTTTGACGGAGAAGCCGCAGCCGTTGTCTTCGACGACGATTTGGATTTTTTTGGGGCCTCTGTTGACGCTGATGGAGACTTTTGAGGCGCTTGAGTGTTTGATGACGTTGACCAAGAGTTCGCGTGACATGCGGTAGAGAATAACGCAGACGGCGTCGTCGGCGGAGAAGTCTTCGAGCCTGCCCCGTTCGGTGACCGTCCAGCCGATGCCGCGCGGGGAGAGCAGGTGGTCGGCTAATGCTTCGACAGCGGGGGTGATGCCGACTTCGAGTAAGATAGGCGGGCTTAGTTCAAATATTAGCTGACGGCTTTCGGCGATCATTTGTTCTGCCACTTTGATGGAGTTGTCTAGGGCGCCTGTGGCTCCCGCAGAGAGGTCGTGTTCTTCACGCAGTTTGCGCAGGTCAAGGAGCAATGTCAGCAGTGAGTGTCCGATGCTGTCATGAAGGTCGGTGGCTATTTCTCTTCTGGTGTTTTCTTCGCTGAGGGTGAGCTGTGTTGCTAGCTCCCGCAGCCTGGCGCGGTATTCCAAGAGTTGTTTTTGGTTTTCTTTGAGTTTTTCGTCGGATTTTTTCCATTCGGTGCGGTCGAGGAAGATTGTGGCCGCCATGTCAGTTGCGATGGGGAAGGCGATGACTTCCAAGTATTTGCCGGTGTAGGCGCTTTCGTTTTCGCAGTGTACGGATTTTTTTGTTTTTAGGCACTGTATGAGGATATCGCCCCAACAAGATTCAACGGTCGGCCACACGGCTTGAAAGCTGCGCCCGATAACTTCTTCGCGCTTAACTTTGTTGACTCTTTCGTATGCGGGGTTGATGTCTATGAATATGAGGTTGTTTTTTGTCAGTTCTTTGATGTCGCAGTCGATTTTGTAGATGGCGATGGGGTTGAATGATCTTTCAAAAAAGAATTTGTGGGAAAAAAGTGCCATGATATCTCTTCCGTTTCCTTTTGATTTGCTCACTCTCTATTTTCTCCTTACGAGTCTTGCTTTGCAAGAGAGAAGTCCGTATTTTGCCGTTTTTAGGGCTTTTCTCAACGCTTGCTTTTGTCGTGGAAGGAGCAGATGATGTTGTCGCCGGAGGCTAGGTAGAGCCCGTACGAGGGACAGGTTTTTTGGGAGTTGTCGACGGTGTTGTAGTATTCGCTGTTGATGAATCCCTGAAGATCCATGGAAATGACGCTGCGGCGGACCGAGTATGCGGCGGTTATCGCCCTTTTGTTGGCAGCGCAGGCTGTTTTTTTTGCTTTTTCGTCGGCGCTGTCCGTGCCGATGAGCATAATACCCGAGAGTACGACAATGATGATGACGGCGATGAGAATTTCCACGAGAGTGAAGCCGCGTTTTTGGGTGGTTTTTTTCATGGTATCACCTCAGAGCTATTGTTCGTCGTTTTTTCTGTCCGTGATCATGCTTTTGATGGTAAATTGCACGATATCTTTTTTCTGATTTGGATAGATCTGTTTTAAAATTATATTAGATAATAATGATGCAAGTAGATTATTTTTTATTGTATAGCATTAGTTATCTGTTGACAATGCTTAATATTGTTTTAATTATACTTTGCTCTTTTGTGAGCAAAATTGATTTTATTTTAAATAAACAAACGTTTTATTTTTAATTATCTTGCAGGCGTCTTTATTTTGCCCTTTACGGCAGCTTTTGGTAAAGGTTGTTTTAATTTTTTACCGGCGGAACTTTTCGCGGTAATGGGTGTATATGCACCGCAGGCGGTGTTTCGTTTGGGACAAAACACCGCCTGCGGCGATAGAAGAAGGGTGCGCTTTGCTGCGCTGCTATTGTTGGGAGTGTTCTTTATATGTCCGGTCTGGCGATGTGTGTCGTTTGGTCGCAAAACCAGTCATATACAGTATCTTCAGGTTGTTTTTGTGCCCTTAGCCTTTCAATGCTGGTGCCGATGAGAAATAGCGGCGGCATAGGGTCGATGAGGGCTTTGCCGTAGGCGGCGATTTGCGCCGCGCTTTTTTCCAGCTCGGCTTCGTTTTCGCAGACTATGACTGCCATTGTCCAGTTTTCCTGGTCTTGGCTGTCGATGTCGCCGTAGCCGGGAATGTAGATGTGTTTTTGCGCCAGTAAAAAGAGCTGTAAGTCACCGAGGGCGCGGAGAAAATCTGTTGTGCCGCCGCTTTTGACACGGAAGAAGAAGAGTCTGTCGGCGTCTTTCATTTTGTATTTGTCCGATGGATAGGGAGCCGCTTTTCTGTAGAGGTCAAAGTCATATCTGCTTCTGAGAATGAGGTTTGGGCACAGTGTGGTTTGTGCCGCGCCGTTTTTGGCAGCCCACTTGGCGAAAGCTTCTTCTCCGGGCGGGGTAAGCCCTCTGCTGCCGACGCCGCGGTGGGGAAATTCCGCTAAGAAGTTTTGGATAATGGGCTGTTCGCCCCAGATGTAGCGCATTTTTCCTTCGGAGATTTGCATCATTTGTTCGTCCGGCAGAGCGGGGATGACGGGAAGAGCTTCGTCAAGCGAGTATTCTTTGATGCCGAATCGTCCGAGAAAGGCGCGTTCCATGAGCAGGTAGAGGCGGTTATTCCACAGTGCGCGCTCTGCGTCAAATGACGGTGTGGGGGCGTATGAGAGCCAGTTGGCCTCTGCTTCTCGGCGGCGTTCGTTTTCGCCTTTTTCCGTTAGAACATAGCCGCCGGCGGCTTGTATGAGACAGCCCTCTTTCAGCATTTGCGCGAGAGAAGCGGGGTCTTCCCCCGCGAGGGCGAAGGTTTCTTCGTCCCAGCAGGGGAAGTCCGGCTCAAAGAGCAAAATGGAGCGTGTCGTCATTATCTTTAGAGTTTGCCGTCGCGTTCATCGGCGGTCAGAGCGCGCCAGAAGGATAGGCAGGCGCAGACCATGATGAGGGAGAATGGTGCGGCAGCGGCGAGGGAGACCGTTTGTAAATTTTGCAGTCCTCCGGAGATGAGCAGGACAACTGCGAGAGCCGCCATCAAAACGCCCCAGATACCCATTTTGCCCTTCGGCGGGTTGAGGTCGCCGTGTGTGGAGAGCATGGAGAGTACAAAGGTGCCGGAGTTTGCCGAGGTGACAAAGAAGGTGACTATAAGAATTATCATTACCGCAGACATGATAGTGCCGAAGGTGTAGTACTTGTACATCTCAAAGATTCCCACAGAGACGTCTTTGAGGACTTCGGCGGAGACGTTGATGCCGCGTACCAGTTCGAGGTGCAGAGCTGAGGTGCCGAAAATAGCGAACCAAGTGAAGCTGCCGAGAGCGGGGACAACAAGAACGCCGCTGACAAACTCACGCACTGTGCGTCCGCGGGAGATGCGCGCCACGAAAGAGCCGACAAAGGGTGCCCATGAGATCCACCACGCCCAGTAGTAGAGCGTCCAGCCGTTGAGGAATGATTCATATTCGCCGCCGTAAGGGGCAAGCGAGAAGCTTTCTTTGATAAGTCCGCTGGTGTAGTCACCGATACCGGTCATCAGTGAGTTGACGATGGGCAGAGTGGGGCCGACAAGGAAGAGGGCAAGCATCAGTCCGAGACATATCCAGAGGTTGAAGTCCGCCACTTTCTTTATGCCTTTTTCTATGCCGAGAATGGCAGAGCCCGTGTAGAGCAGGGCGAGCACGCCGATGATGGCTATCTGTACAAAGGTTGTTTTGGGAATGCCGAAGATGGCGTTAAGACCGCTGTTGAGCTGCAATGTTCCCAGTCCAAGCGAGGTGGTGATGCCTGCCAAAGTGGCGAAGATGGCCAGGATATCTACTGTTTTGCCAAAAGTGCCGCGCACTTTTTCTTCACCGACCAGCGGAATGAAGACAGAGCTTATAAGTCCGGGGGTGTTGTGGCGGAACTGGTAATATGCAAGGGGCATGGCGATAACGGCATATCCCGCCCAAGGATGGAGTCCCCAGTGGAAGAAGGATATCTGCATGGCGTCGCGAGCTGCCTGTACGGAACCGGCGGGAGCGCCGAAGGGTACGGAGCCGAAGTGGAAGAGGGGTTCTGCCGCACCGTAAAAGACCAGTCCCACTCCCATGCCGGCGGAAAATAGCATGGCGAACCAGGACATATTGCTGTATTCGGGGCGTGAATCAGAGGGTCCCAAGCGCACGGAGCCAAAGCGGCTAAAAGCGGCAAAAAGACAGAAGATGACAAAGATATTCATGGTGAGCATGTAGCCCCAGCCGAAGTATTTTGTCAGTCCGCCGTTGAGCATCTTAGCAAAACTGCCGAAGGAGTCGGGAGAGATCAGCCCCCAAAAGACGAGGGCGAAGGTGATGGCGATAGAGATGATGTATACCGGATTGTACTTGCTTCCGGCACTGCTGCCGTTAGTCATGCAAACTGCTCCTTTCAAAATGAAGTAGCGCTGGTATGTTGTTTAAAAACGATGATACAAAATGGTAACTTGTGAAAGCAAAAGGCTGTCGCTGCCATTCAAATAAGGAGGGTAAGACGGAAGACGATGCTTCCGAACCTGCCCCCCTCAGTTTTTTATAACTAGTACTTTGTCGGGAAAATCTTGGGTTCGCTGATCTCTGCTGCCAGAGAATCAAGAGCCACTCCCACTCTGTGGTAGCGGAGGTTCCATTCCGCTTCCGGCGACATCTGCGGGTCGCCCAGGGGATAGGGAACAGAAACGGTCTGCACCATTCTGTTTGAGCCGACTGTTTTGGCGACGTCGATAAGGTTGCACATTACGACTACAGGGATTCCCGCGCGTTCGATTTCTTTTGCCATCGTTGCACCGCAACGTGTGCAAGTTCCTCAGGTGGCGGTGAGGACCACGGCGTCAACATGAGCTTCTTTCAGCTCCGCTGCGATCTCGCGGCCGAATTTGGCGGCGTAGTTCTGCGTGGTGCCTGTGCCGACGGTGGTGTAGAAGAAGTTGTGCAGCTTGGCGAATTTGCCCTCTTTTTCATAGGCGCGCATTGCGTCTACAGGAACGCCTCTGTCGGGGACTTTGCACATCGCTTCGGGGTCAAAACCGGCGTGGATGGTCTTGTATTCGCCTTCGGGGAGGTTGTCTTTGCCGGTGATGTCATACTTGCCCCACTTCTGAGCGGAAGCGCTTTGAATTCTGTCGGGGTTGTTGAAAGGAACAACGCCGCTTGATGTTACTAGGGCGATGGTGCATTTGCTGAGGTCTTTAACCGCCTCTGCCGGGGGAATTCTGTCCATCTTGGGGATAACCAGCTCTGTCTGGAATGGCTCACCGGCGAGCTTCTTCAGCAGCATATCGATAACGCGGTCTGCTGCCATGATACCGTTTGGTTCGGGAATTTCGTAGCGCACGCCGCGGGGGAAATATCCCTCATCAGCTGCGGGAAGCAGCTCTGCTTTGGCGGCGATTTTTTCCGCGAAAGCAGCCATCAGAGTGAGGTCTTCCTTCATAAAGGTAGCCTTTCTGCCGCCTTTGAAAATATAGCAGCAGGCTTTGTACTCTTCCACTCCGGGGTTTTCCTCGTTCATCGAAGTGATGACGGGAACATTGTAGCGGTCAGCTACAGCTTTGCAGAGCAGTCCGCAGCCGACGCCGTAGCGTCCTGCCATAAATGCCGGACCGGCGAAGAAAATGTCGAATTCCTTCTTGTCGAGCCAAGCGAAAATTTCTTCAAGAGCCTCTTCTGTGTGGTTGGTAATGTAGTTGTCGCCGCAGACAAAGGTATTGGTAACTTCGATATTGGGCATCATCTCATTGAGCATGTTGGAGCAGCCGATAATACCTTCGTGAAAAATTGGCTTGCTGTCAGCGGCGTCTTCTCCGCCGACCTGTCCGAAGAACTGATTTATATAGTGAACAGCTTTCATCAACTTCACCTCCTAAAATTTAGAAATCAGCGCAGGTTCTCTTTGAGTAGCCGCTGATGTGGTTGGCGCAGAACATGCCGTTGTTTTCCATGACGCAGG
>CAZFWP010000099.1:0-6679 GCA_964522805.1 uncultured Synergistaceae bacterium
CTCTTCCGATCTCTCTCCCACGATGAAATTGACGGTACCGAGATAGGTCCCGGCGGCAGTCCTCCATTGAGATATGTATTATATGGTGATTCAACTTTCAAATCATTGTATGTTAGGTGCTGCTTCTTAATTCCACGCTCTTCCCAGCAATAAACAACAGTTGCACAAGACTGCAGTCTCATTCTCTTTTCTATCCTTTTAAGAAAAATCCCAGCCAATATTGGTCTTTCTTCGGGCACTTTCGCTTCGTTCTCAATCAGAGAGGCGAGCGTCGCTATGTTTACCAGTTTCTTTGCGGTAATATCAGATGAAAGCTTATCCGACAGCTTTAACATCCAATGATGAGAAGCACTTTTAATAAGTTCTTTGGCTAGGTTGCGCCCTGGTGCCAGATTATATGTTTCAGGCAGCAAAAAGGCGATTCGGTCTCGACTATCCTCCGGCAACAGCGCACGGAGCTCTTCTGGAAAATTTTCCTTATTAGACAGTTCTTTGGCAAAAACATCTACGTCTTTAGATATGAAGCGAGCAGAAAGGGCGCGGTATCTTGTTCCTGGGACTATTGTGACAACTTCATATTCAGGCTTAGCCTGTAGCAATTGCCTTGCCACGTTCGTTTCCGGTCCCGGTGTGAGCGTGTAAGTTCCAGGTTTGAGTGTTCTGTCTATCCCGAGTTCGGACATCGCTTTAATAAGCAGACTCTGGCTTCTGACTAGCCCTGCAGATCTAATAACTGCAGCCGCATCTTTCGCGGACATTCCCTGTTCAATAGTGATTTTTGTCTTCGTCGTAAGATGCTTGAAATAATCGGGATAATTATTAGGCAATATCAGGCAAAAAGATAAAAAAGCGCAAACAGAGAAAAGCATAATAATACTTTCAGAAAAATTACGTTTCAAGAATATCTCTCCTATGGTTTTCTGATTTATAATTCACCGGGAAATAATTATACATACAAAATTTATGAATCAGAGCAAATCACACATATTCTACTGAAGGCTGTACAATGCTAAGTTCTCAGCTCTATACACGGTGAACTTACTAAATTTTTCTTGACATTTTAATAGGTTAATAGTATATATGTTAACCATTCAGCGAGAGCAGAACGGAGTGAAGTTTAACATGCTAAGAACAAATTGCATATCCACATATTGTTCATCTTCTCTCTCTTCCGGCACATTTTCCTCTTGTGGCGGTTCTTGGCACGTTCCGATTTCATAGTACACTCCCGTTGAAAAAATATTAACTGAATATCACATTGGGATGCACGAGAGGTCGGAATCAAATATTCGACCTCTCGTTTTATATTATTTAAAGGAGGCTATTTTATGAAGAGATATTTGCTTACCCCAGGACCGGTCGAACTTCCGGAATCTGTGCGTGCGGCGGCAGCACAAGAAATGATCGGACACAGATGCGCTGATTTTTCACAGCTTCTCAACCAAGTAGAGGACAAACTGAAAAATTTGCTGAACGTCAGCACTCCGGTAGTTATTATCCCCTCCTCAGGTACAGGAGCACTTGAGGCTCTTGCCGTAAATTTTTTGGATGAAGGAGACAAGTTCGCCTCAGTTTCGTGCGGTGTATTTGGCAACCGTTTCCGTGAAATAGCCATAAGATGCAAAGCTGCTCCAATCTGTATGGATGTCCCCATGGGAAAGGCGGTATCTCCCGAGGATGTCGCCGACTTTGTCAAGAAAAACAGCGAGTGTAAAGTGCTGATGCTGACACAAAATGAAACATCAACAGGGGTATTAAATCCGATAAAAGAGATAATCGCAGCAATACCATACGATAACAGACCTATTATCTTGGTAGATGCGGTGAGTTCTGCTGGAGCAATGGAGCTTTACCCTCATGATTGGGGTATAGACGGCGTTGCGACAGCTTCTCAAAAAGGGTTTCTTACCCCGCCGGGGCTTGGACTTGTATGGCTTTCTCAAAAAGCTTGGAGCTATATAGAAAACAGGAAATGCCGCAGCTATTATTTTGATTTAAAGCTGCACCTTAAAGAACTGCAGGGCAAATCTCCGGCAAATCCATACACACCGCCAGTGTCGCTCTATTTCGCTCTGGATAAGGCTCTTGATATTATTCTTGCAGAGGGACGTGACAAATGGTTTAAGTCACGCAGGAGATATGCAAACGCGCTTGCTGCAGGACTTGAGTCATTGGGATTTAAGCTTTTGGTCAAAGAAACAGCAATGAGATCTCCAGGAGTAACAGCTTTTTATGCGGAGAATGATGACACGGAGGCTATTCGAGCCAAGCTCTCACAGATGGGAATCGACACCGCAGGAGGGCAAGGGGAGCTCAAAGGAAAGATTATCCGCGCAGCACACTATAACGATTTTACGTGGACAGATTTAAGCTTGTTTCTAGGAGCACTATACGCGACCGTAGGCGTCAGAAATGTAGATTTTCTTGGCAATGCATGGAATAAATGGACAGAGGAGGCATAATGCGATGAACAAAAAATGGAAAGTACTGGTTACAGAAACTGTTGGGGAATCAGGGTTGGACATACTGAGGAACGCTGATGATATCGAACTTATTGAAAAATATACCTTAGACAGAAACGAAGTTAAGAAATTGCTGCCCGGTGTCGACGGTATCTTAACAAGAAGCGGCACCACTATGGACGAGGAAATGATCAACGCGGCAGATTCTTTAAGGGTGATAGGACGCGCAGGCGTCGGCGTTGACAATATCAACATACCTCTTGCGACAAGAAAGGGAATTATCGTTATCAATGCGCCTAGCGGCAATACTCTTGCCGCGACGGAGCTGACAATGTGCTGCATGCTTTCTGTGGTTCGCCGAGTACCCCATGCTTTTATTTCCGTAAGAAGCGGCGAGTGGAAACGCAGTAAATTTTTGGGAACCCAACTAAGTGATAAAAAACTTTTAATCATAGGCTTAGGACGTATAGGGGGCAACATCGCCACACGCGGGCGCGCCTTTGGTATGGATGTAATCGCTTATGACCCCTATATAACGAAGAAAAGGGCCGACTCTCTCCGCGTTACACTAATAGATAACCTTGAAGACGCCATATCACTTGCCGACGTGGTTACAATACACACGCCGCTGACAAAAGAAACCACCAATATGATTGACGAAGACATGCTCCGCGTTTTTAAATCGGGAGCTTATTTAATAAACTGCGCCAGAGGCGGTATTGTCAACGAAGAGGCTGTTGCTCAAGCCGTACGGTACGGGAGGCTTGCCGGATTTGGCACAGATGTCTATTCCGCAGAGCCACTCTCCCCCGAGCATCCATTCCTTGCTGAAGACATCTTGGACAAAATTGTACTCACGCCTCACATCGGCGCGAATACTCACGAGGCTCAATCAGAAGTATCGCGCATCGCAGCGGAAAATATGCTGGCAGTACTCCGTGGCGGCTCGTACGTCCATGCTGTTAATATTCCCTTCGTTGAGCAATCTCTCACAGAAGAACAGAAGACATATCTCAACTTAGCGCGTAAGATGGGCATCTTGGCGGCAAAACTGGCTGAAGTTAAGGGAGGCGCCGTAAACAACGTGCACATAATGTTAAGAGGCGCTCTATTTAACAACGAAGACTGCGCCGCCACCCCCGAAGATCAGCTCAGACCCCACACCATTGCGATGCTCAAGGGGCTTCTCGAAGTCAGCCTAGGTGCCGAGGTTTCCTATATGCTGGCGCCAATTTTAGCAAAAGACAGAAACATTACTGTTGACGAGGGCACAGGGGATTCCAAGACATATAAAAACACCATTGAAATAGATGTTGATACAGAAAAAGGTACTGTTTGCCTAGTTGGCACAATAACGGAAGAGGGACGCCAGCGCATTGTAAAAGTAAATGATTATTGGGTTGATTTCGTCCCTACCGGAAAAATATTGATATTCCAGAACCATGACAGACCAGGTGTAATTGGCACAATTGGCAACCTCTTGGGGGCCGCAGGTGTAAATATCGCCAACTTCGCTCTAGGACGCAGAGAAGGCAGCGGCTTGGCCTTAGGCGCGTTGGAAATAGACGGAGAAACCAATAATGGACTTGAAAAAGAATTAATCCAAAATGGGGATATGGTTTGGGTCGCAACCGTTGACTTTACAGAAGGTTGTCGCCGATAATGCGCTTCTTTGTCGTCCGCCACGGGGAGACAGCATGGAATGTAGAAGGCCGCTTTCAGGGACAAATGGACATTCCTCTGAACAATAAAGGGATTGTACAAGCAGAACGTCTTGCGCAAAGATTTATTGGACACAAATTCTCAGCCATTATTTCTAGCCCTTTATCTAGGGCTCACGTAACTGCAGCTAAAATTGCCGAAGTTGCTGTTTATGACGAATTTATCACTGACGCACTCCTTACCGAGATAAACCACGGCGATTGGGAAGGCTGTTTGGCAGATGAAATAAAAAAATCTTGGCCAGATGATTTTAAAACATGGCACGATACGCCCGAAAAAGTGACCATGCCTGGAGCATATGGAGAGTCTCTGCAAGATGTTTACCGGAGAAGTACTGATTTTGCGGAGAAAGTGGCGGCCAAATATACAGGTGACGTATTGATAGCATCGCATGACGCAGTGATTAAAACGCTGCTCTGCTACTGGCTTGACGCGCCTGTTTCCAGTTTTTGGAGATTCCAAATTGCTAATTGCAGCATCACTGCAGTAGAGATACTTAAAGGCAAATCCCCAAGGCTAAGCCTGCTAGGAGATGCATCACATCTGTATCAAAACTTTGATAGACCAGAACAAAAGGGACTTTGACAACCACTATTTCTAATAGCCTTCATTTTATGGAGCCGCTGACATAGGTGTCAGCGGCTCCATAAAATTTATGTAATAAATTTTGAAAATTAACGAAAAATTCCTTGACTAAGATTCCTAAATGTATATACTTAAATAACACACTTTAGGACTGCAAAGTATTAAAGTTGTGAAATGTGGTGAATAGATAATAATGAGCCACTTTATTAGTTCACATGATTATACCATTAACAAAAAATAATAAAAGGTTTAGGAGGAGTTTGTCATGTCAGCAAAAACAGTTGTACTTGATGGTCAGTCTCTCACAATTAAGGACATAATCAATGTTGCCCGTAATGGTTACAAGGTTGAACTTACACCCAAAGCAAAAGAACTCGTTTCAGAATGCGCCGCTTCAGTATTGAATTGGGTGGAAGAGGGACGTGTAGTTTATGGCATCACAACAGGTTTCGGCGACCTCGCCACAGTTGTTATTCCCAGAGATAAGAGCCGCCAGCTTCAGGAAAACTTACTTATGAGCCACGCCTGCGGATTCGGCGAAGATTTGCCCGAAGATTTTGTAAGAGCGATAATGCTCCTCCGCATCAATACTCTTACACGCGGATACTCAGGGATCAGCCTCGCAACACTAACCCAGCTTGTTGATTATCTCAATCTCGGCATTCACCCCATTATCCCCCGTCAGGGTTCAGTAGGAGCCAGCGGCGACCTTTGCCCCCTCTCACACTTAGCAATTACGCTTATCGGACTTGGCGATGTCAAGTATCAGGGCAAAAGAATGTCCACAATGGAAGCACTGAAGATAGTTGGACTTAAGCCAGTTGAGCTTATGCCCAAAGAAGGTCTCGCCCTAAACAACGGCACAACCGTTATGACTGGACTTGCCGCGCTTTGCGTCTATGATGCGCAGAAACTTCTTAAAAATGCAGATATCGCAGCAGCTATGTCAGCCGAAGCACTGCATGCTGTTCCCTATGCATTTGACAAACGTACACACGACCTTCGTCCTCAGGTCGGACAGAGCGTAGTAGCTGAGAACATGCGCCGTCTCACCGAAGACAGCGAAATCATTGAAACATTTAAGAAAAACAGAGTTCAGGATGCATACTCGCTTCGCTGCCTGCCGCAGGTCCACGGAACAAGCAGAGACGCACTCAACTATGTTCTAGACAAAGTAAATATTGAAATTAACTCCGTTACCGACAACCCCATCGTATTCCATAAAGACGGCGAAGCAATCAGCGGTGGTAACTTCCACGGTCAGCCTATGGCTATGGCTATGGACTTCTTTGGCATCGCAGTGGCTGAGATCGCCAATATTTCTGAAAGACGCATCGCACGCCTTGTCGACCACAAAATGTCAGATCTTCCACCGTTCCTAGTTACAGAGAGTGGTGTTAACAGCGGCTTTATGATTCCCCAGTACACAGCAGCAGCCATTGTTTCAGAAAATAAGGTTCTCGCTCATCCCTCATGTGTTGACTCTATCCCGACATCCGCTGGACAGGAAGATCACGTCTCCATGGGTGGATACAGCGCCAGAAAAGGCCTTTCAATACTCAACAACACCCAAAGAGTAATCGCCATCGAAATGCTCAACGCTGCACAAGGCATGGATTTCAGAGCACCGCTGAAGCCTGGCAAAGGAACCGCCGCAGCATTTAAAGCATACCGCGAAGACGTTCCCTTCTATGACAAAGACCAGTATATGCAGCCACTGATGTTAAAATCACTCGAACTTGTGAAGAGTGGTAAAATTATTGATGCGGTCGAAAAGGAAATCGGCGAGCTTAAATAATAGGAGGTATCATTATGGCAATGCAATTGATTGAATGTGTTCCTAATTTCAGTGAAGGAAGACGTAAGGACGTAATAGATGAGATAGTAGGCTGTTTTAAAGGAAAACGTGG
>CAZFWP010000100.1:0-6335 GCA_964522805.1 uncultured Synergistaceae bacterium
GTGTGCGGCGGTTTTGCCATGCCGATACGCGAGGGCTATGCCGAACAGGTCTTTGTGATTACTTCCGGCGAAAATATGGCCATTCACGCCGCCGCCAATATCGCCGAGGCGGTAAAGAATTTCGCTTCCAGGGGATATGCTGTCTTGGGCGGTATCGTTCTCAATCGGCGCAACGTTCCCCGCGAAGAGGAAAAGGTCGCGGAGTTAGCCGCCGATATCGGTTCAAAAATAGTCGGTACTTTGGATTTCAGCCGCACGGTGCAGGAGGCTGATGAGCGGAAGAAGACGGTTTTAGAAGCCTTTCCCGAGAGCGAGGCGGCGGCAATGTACCGCAATCTGGCGAAACAAGTTATTGAAGAATGCGGTATCCGTTCATGATTAATCTCAGAGATCTTGACGAGGGCGGCGCTGCCGTCAGGATAAAAGATGCCAAGTCATTGACGCCTTATGAATATGGCGTTGAGTACGGTTCCCCCGCGAGGGGAATGTGGAATATTGTCCATACCGGAATGCTTGTTCCCGAAAGCCACCAGATTTTTGTCTGCGCTCAGGGCTGCCTGCGCGGCGTGGTGCTGACGGCCGCGGAGATGAACGCTATGGATAGGTTTTCTACAGTTGCGGTTTGTGAGAATAATGTTTTGGACGGAGATATGGAGTCTTTGATTATCGATGGTGTTACGGATATCCTTGGTAAGCTGCCGCACCTTCCGCGTGCTGTGCTTGTATTTACAAGCTGTATTCACAAATTTATGGCCTGTGATCTTAATTTCGTCTACGGGAAGCTCAGGGAGCGTTTTCCCACGGTTGATTTTACCGATTGCTACATGACTCCCATAATGAGAAAAACTTGGATATCACCGGACAGCAAAATGAGAGAACAGCTCTACAGCCTTTTGAAACCGGCCAATCGGGACCCTGTGTCGATGAATATCATTGGCAATAACTATCCCACCGACAAAAGCGCCGATTTTGTGCAGATGCTTAACAGAGCCGGTTGGCAAGTCCGCGACATCTGCGCCGCTGCGAACTATGACGAATATCAAAAAATGGCTGCGTCAACCTTTAACATAATCTACAATCCCGCGGCGAAGGCGGCGGCTGAGAGCCTTAAAAGCAGGCTGGGGCAGGATTATCTCTATCTGCCTTTGAGTTATGATTATGAAGAAATTGAGGGCAATTTGGACAAACTGTCTGCGTTTTTATCTTTGCCGCCGGTGAACACGGCGCTATTGATAGACAAAGCGGAAGAAGAACTGCGCAAAACGGCTTTGCTGCTGGGAGATACTCCCGTTGCCATCGATTACACAGCGACAAGCAGACCATTGGGCTTGGCAAAATTGTTGATTACCCATGGTATGAATGTTGTGTCTGTCTATAACGATGTTTTCTCTGCGGAGGAACAAACGGTTTTTGATTGGCTTAAAGCGAACCGAGGCGATTTGATGCTCTATGCCACAGTCCATCCAAAAATGGGAATGCTGCAGCGAAAAGAGGAAGGTACAGGCAGAGGCGAGGTTTTAGCTATTGGGCAGAAAGCGGCTTATTTCACTGCGACAAAACATTTTGTTAATATCCTTGAGGGCGGGGGCATGTATGGCTTTGACGGCATTTGCAGCTTGTCAGCTTTGATCCGAGAGGCAGCACTTAATGAAAAAGATACGGAAAAAATTATCCAAGTTAAGGGTTGGGGGTGCTGCTGTTGAAACAGACTTGCCATATCTTATCCACATATGCTGCGGATGTTTCCGGTGTCTGCTCTGCTCTTTATGAAATGGGAGGCATGACAATTATGCACGATGCTTCCGGCTGTAATTCAACATACAATACACATGACGAGCCCCGTTGGTACAGTAACCCTAGCATGGTCTTTATCTCCGCCCTTTCCGAAACGGAAGCGATGCTTGGCGATGAAAGCAAAATGATTGGCGATATAACGCAAGCGGCAAAAGAGCTGCAGCCCCGCTTTATAGCGATTGCCGGGACTCCGATACCGATGATGATGGGCACTGATTTTAGCGGGGTGGCGAAGGACATTGAAGCTGCTTCAGGAATTCCGACTTTTGGTTTTGCTACGAATGGAATGCACTCATATGTGTGCGGGGCTGGACGTGCGCTTGCCGCTGTTGCCGAGAGGTTTTGCGACCGCGGTGCTGCGGCGGAAAAACTGGCTGCGGCGGCTGTTGTCAACATCCTTGGCGTGACTCCTCTTGATTTCTCAATTACCGGCAATGTGACTGCGATGAAGGAATATTTTGTCAAAAACGGTTTTAAGGTGCAAAGCATTTGGGCTATGGAGAGTGAGTGGGATGAACTGATGCAGGCAGGACGGGCAAACGTTAATGTCGTTGTTTCATCATCAGGATTGCCCCTGGCAAAAACGCTGAAAAACATATTCGGCACCCCATATGTGACCGGAATTCCTCTAGGTGAAAAGTTTGGGCAAAAATTGCTATCATCAGTCAGAGAGGCTGCCTCCTCCGGAACTGATATTTGTGCCGCAGCGGGAACAAAAAAAACAATCAAGTGCGGTAAGAGGATTTATGCCGTTGGTGAGGCTGTATGGGCAGCTTCCGTCTGCGCTTCTTTGCGCGAGGATTTCGGGTTCACTAATGTCAGCGCCATTGCTGCGGCGGACGGCGGCGAAGCGCTTATTGGCGAGGGCGATTACGCCATTATTGATGAAGATGATATTTTTGCCAAACTTATAGACGCAGATGCTGTGATTGCCGACCCTCTCTACAAGCCTGCCCTGCCTGGTATTGACCGACAGTTTATACCATTTCCCCATGAGGGATATTCGGGAAGAATATACCGCAAAGATATTCCGCTGATGGTTGGTGAGAATTTTAATATTTGGTTCGGAAGGGAGATTAAGAAATGAGGCGCATTTCCACAATTTTAATTATTATTGTTTTTCTGCTTACAGGCGGCTACCTTTGGTATACAGGCGGAGCATTGGATAAGGTCAGATCTGACTCTGAAACAATTACCGTTGTTGACAATCTGGACAACGAAGTGACAATACCGAAAAAAATAGATAGAATCGTTGTCGCGGGAATATTTCCCTTTCCATCGGTCTTATCGATCTTTCTTGGCTCAGCAGAGAAGATTGTTGGCATTCCCCCCGTATCTATGAGCGCAGCTAAATCAGGGCTGCTGGGGGAAATCTTTCCGGAAATTCTTAAAGCAGAGACAGGATACACCAATGGTGACGACCTTAATATAGAAGAGCTGATGAAGCTAAACCCGGACGTTGTTTTCTATTCCTCTGGCAACACGGAGTGGACAAAGATGCTGAAAAACGCCGGTATTCCAGGGGTTGCAATATCTCCGCGCAAGTGGGGCTATGATGTGCTTAAAACATACGACCAATGGATAGCGCTGCTCAGCAAGATTTTCCCGGAAAGTGACAAAGCGGAGCAGGTTTCGGCATACAGCAAAAAAGTGTATGAAACGGTGCAGAAAAAAGTTGCTGCTGTTAAGCCTGCTGACAAGAAAAAGGTCCTTTTTCTATTCCAATATGATGACCAAAAGATGATTACCTCAGGAAAGCATTTCTTCGGACAGTTTTGGTGTGACGCCGTTGGAGCTCTCAATGCAGCGGAGGAGATTACAGTAGATAACGCCAATGCGAAAATTACTATGGAGCAGGTTTATAAATGGAATCCCGATGTAGTTATCATTACCAACTTCACGCCGACGGAGCCTCAGGACTTGTTTAACAACAGAATCGCCGGCGATAACTGGAGTAGTGTGAAAGCTGTACAGGATAAGGCTGTTTATAAGATGCCGCTAGGCTCTTATAGAAGCTATACACCCTGCGCCGATACGCCGCTGACGCTGCTTTGGCTGGCTAAAAAAGTGTATCCGCAGCTTTTCACCGAGGTTAATGTAGAAAAAGAAGTTAGGGATTATTACGGTAAAATTTACGGCATAACGCTGACAGATGCACAGATAAAGCGCATGTTCACACCCGTGGCGGAAGCAGCCGCGGGATTTAAAAAGTAGCGGCTATGAGCAAGCTTTCCTGCGATAATTCAAAAAGAGATTTCATTTACACTTCTGCCGCCGTTGCCGCGATTTTTGTTTTATCCGCACTTGCAGTAACTGTCGGACGGTATCATGTTACTCTGGCGCAGCTGGCTGCGCTGATGCTGCCGGCTTACTTTCCCGAGGTGGAAACCTCTTCTGCTATGAGCGACGTGGTTTTTAATATCAGGATGCCGCGCATAATGCTTGCTATTGTTGCCGGAGCCGGTCTTGCTGCCGCAGGAGGAGCGTTTCAGGCGCTTTTTTCAAACCCTCTGGCGACGCCAGATACTTTGGGTGTCGCCACAGGAGCTTCTTTCGGAGCTGTTTTGGCGATACTGCTGGGACTGCCCTCTTTGGCCGTGCAGCTTTTTGCGCTGGTTTCAGGACTTGTAGCAGTGAGCATTGTCTATTTTGTCAGCCGTGTCAGAGGTTCTTCGTCAATAATTATGATTATCCTTGCCGGTATGGTTGTCAGTGCGCTCTTTTCAGCTTTGGTTTCTTTAGTTAAATTTGCCGCGGACCCTCAAGATGTGTTGCCGGCGATAACTTTTTGGCTGATGGGCAGCCTTTCTGCCGCTACAAAGGAGACTTTGGCGCTTGGCTCGCCGCTGATAATTATCGGCGTGGTGGTAATCTACCTCTTACGTTGGAAGCTCAATGCGATGACGCTGAGCGAGGAAGAGGCTACTGCTCTGGGAATACCGGTCAAACGTATCCGGCTGATTGTAATATTGGCGGCGGCGATGATTACGGCCTCCGCAGTATCAATGTGCGGGCTGATTGGTTGGGTTGGACTGTTGATTCCTCACATTTCCAGAATGATTTTCGGTAATGACAACCGTTATGTTATTCCCTCAAGTATTGTCCTCGGCAGTATTTTTATGCTGGTTATCGATACTGCTGCTCGTTGCACATTACCGTCTGAGGTTCCCGCCTCTATATTGACAGCAGTTATTGGCGCACCCTTTTTTATCTTCCTTTTGCGTAAGAGCGGGGGGGTAAAGATATGATTTTTGAAGTAAGGGGCGGCTCTTTTGGCTATGACCCCGGCCGTCAAAATTTAATCAATATCAATCTGAGCTTGTGTGAACCAGAAGTGCTGTCGATTCTCGGAGCCAATGGCGCCGGTAAGACCACTTTGATTAAGTGCATGTTGGGGCTGCTTAAGTGGAGTGAGGGAGCCTCATTTGTTAATGGCAAAAATATCAGGCAGATTAGGGCTAAGGAATTTTGGAAACAGGTAGGCTATGTTCCTCAGGCGAAACTCACCTCTTTTGTCTATACCGTAGGAGAGATGGCGGTGCTTGGCAGGAACTCCCATCTGGGGGAGCTTGCCTTACCGGGAGAAAAAGACTGGAAAATTGTTGATGAAGCTCTGGAACTGATTGGTATCAAACATTTGAAAAATAAACTTTGCAGTAAAATCAGCGGCGGGGAATACCAGTTGGTGATGATTGCCAGGGCCCTTGCATCTCAGCCATCGCTTCTGGTACTTGACGAACCGGAATCAAATCTGGACTTTAAAAACCAGAGAATAGTCCTCCGCACAATATCGGCTCTGTGTAAAGAAAAAAATATTTCTGCGGTGATAAACACCCACTACCCGGAGCACGCTTTGGACATTTCCCAAAAATCTTTGTTGCTGATGCCTGATAAAAGTGCTGTTTTCGGGGATACTGCTGCGGTGATGAAAGAAGAAAATCTTGAACGTGCCTTCGACGTTAGCGTGCATATACACAAATTCAGACTTGCAAGGAAGGATTATGCCTGTATTCTTCCCTTAGATATAGAAGAAAAAATGCTTACAGAAAGGTTGGTCTTGATGGAAACCAGAATAGCTCAAATAGGAATAATCGTGGAGGAACCCGCATCGGTGGAAAAGATTAACCAACTGCTTCACGAATACAGTGCTTATATTATTGGGCGTATGGGAATGCCTTACAAGGAACGCAATATCTCTATCATCAGCATTATTCTTGATGCTCCTAATGAGGTAATAAGTGCGGTATCGGGAAAGCTTGGTATGCTCTCTGGCGTGAGCGCGAAAACGGTTTACTCTAAAATATAGCTTATATATCAAGTCGTAAAATAATAAAAAGAAGCTACGTTGGTAGTTTTTCACCTTGCCGTATTGCAAATAGTCCATTATTTGGTTAAACTTCATTAAATTCAAACTTCGAGCTGCAGATTAGGTGAGGTGTTTATAGTGGCAGAAAATATTTTTGAACAGTCTCTGAAAATGCACAAAGAACTTAAGGGCAAACTGGTTATGGATTGCCGTAAGAGCATAGAGAGCATGGAAG
>CAZFWP010000101.1:0-6215 GCA_964522805.1 uncultured Synergistaceae bacterium
CCCTCTGAAATCTGCCATTCGATAAGATCTGCGTAAGTTTTGAAATCTGTGGATCCGTCGCTTAAAAATGGGGTAACAAGCGCCACCCCGCAACCGGTGAATATTGCCATTTTTTTATCCTCCTAGTGTTCGACTTTTACTTGATATTGGCAATAAAAAAATCACATCCATCGACGCAACAAAAAAACAAGTAAAAGCTGCAATCGATAGCGCCTCTGCCGATGCCGCAAGCAGGAGTCCGAAATATCTTATATTCCGGCCCAGGTGCCTTCCATGTCTGGTCAGCCCTTCGGTGATTTCTCCTTTCCGTAACTTCGCCGGCCACCGCCTCCGCCACGTACTTTTAGGAACCACGCCTCTATCAACTTGACAGGTCATTATAAAGAAACTTTCGCCGTTGTCAATATGTATACATCAAAATCAGTAAAAATCACTCATGGGATTCTATCGCAAAAGGAGGAGCGTCAGAATCGACGGATCTATATATACAAGCTATTTCATCAACGCGACTAAAGCACGGACACAAATACATCAATAATATCACAGGCACTTTGTGCACTCTCATTCCTTGATTCAGTGCTTTAATGATGCTAGACTTCATATACATATTCATCTCCAATGCTTCGACACATTATTAATTTGGGGTACTGATTGGTTAAAAATTAACGGCAATGGTAATTGTGCACAACGCTGCCATTTTCAAAACCGGTGCCATGCAACCTAAAACCATGTAAAATTTGCAGAACAATGTGATCGATTATATGAGCACTGTTCCAATTAGCGCATAAACATCGACTGGTTGTGGAGTGGCGCGTAACTTGCCATATAACATACGGACATAAATCCACTAAATATCTTCACCTTTATTCCGGTTTATTCCGGCTCTAAACAATGGAGGTCGTAATTATGGATAACATTTTTGACTTTGCAAAAGCAACGATACATGACTATCTTGATTACTCACGCTCCTTCAGCCTGATAAAAAGCCAAGACATCAGAAACAGGCTGGAAACATACTATGACAGCGGGCAAATACAGGCGGAGGGTGAATTCTGCCCGGAACCTCTGATACAAATAAATCCTCATTATGTTACAGAAACCACTGTCCCCAAACTCGTAAGCGATGGACTTCTTCACCCAAAATGCATGGACATCTTCAAGCTCAGCAGTTCGCCGATGAAGCTGTATTCCCATCAAAGCACAGCAATCAGCGTGGCGAGAGACAACAGAGACTACGTCGTAACAACAGGCACTGGCTCAGGCAAATCGCTCTCCTTCTTTATTCCGATTGTCGACAGGATCTTAAAGGAAAAAGAAACGGACCATACGCCTCGTACCCGTGCGGTCATAATTTATCCAATGAACGCGTTGGCAAACAGCCAATTTACAGAACTTGAAAAATTCAGCAGAAATTCTTCGGGAGCCTTTACCTTCAGCATATATACAGGGCAGGAAAATGAGAGCCTGCGTAGAAAAGTGGCTGAAAATCCTCCTGATATCCTTCTTACAAATTTTATGATGATGGAACTGCTGCTCACCAGACATAATGAGAATGACAGCAGGGTAATCGACCACTGCACCGGACTTGAATTTCTTGTTCTGGATGAATTACACACCTATCGAGGCAGACAGGGTGCTGATGTTGCAATGCTTATAAGGCGCCTTCGCGAACGTCTGGGCACAAAAAAACTTGTCTGCATCGGAACCTCTGCAACTATGTCAAATATAGGTACTGCGGAGCATCGTGACTCTTCTGTTGCAGAGGTGGCGCAACTGCTCTTTGGCTCAAATGCCAGGCCGCAGATAATTACAGAGAGGCTGCAGCGTGTGACAAATCCAGCCCTTTCTATAGATGATGTTCAGTCAAAACTGCCGGCGGAGATTGAAAGATATGCCGAGGGAAAGGCAGCCCTGAAATCAATTGAGGAGTTCAGAAATGATCCTTTAGCTGTCTGGACTGAGTTGACTTTAGGCATAGACAACAGTGGCGAGCCAAAACGAGCAAAACCTGTGACGCTAAGCAAGGCGGCTGAAAAGCTGGTTAAATATCTTCCTGAAATTCCTATTGAAGAGGCTCGTACTGCGCTGTCAAACTTTCTCATAGCTACATATTGTCTTACAGATGAAGGAGGCGCCAGACCGTTTGCCTTTAAACTTCATCAGTTTATAGGTGCGCCCGGCAAGCTCTACACATCGCTTGAGCCGGAGGGAAAGAGAGTCATCACTCTTATGGCGCAAAACTTCGCGCCGGGACGCGTGGAGGAAGGTATAAGACTATACCCGACATATTTTTGCCGTGACTGCGGCCGTGAGTATATGCCGGTTTGGTATCTTAAAGAGAAAGATTGCTATGTACCAAGAGATATAGACGATTCTCTGAATACAGACGAAGCTGAAATAGAAAGTGGCTTTCTCACGCCGGTTGATGACCATGAAAATAAAAAAACACCGGGCGATATACCGGATGTTGTGCCGGCTTTCTGGCTTGACCCTGGTGCAGAGTCTGTTCCTCTTGTGCTCAAAGCAATTAAGCGCGACTACCGGAAGAAAATACCGAGGCTTGTTCTGGTTGCGCCCAACGGTAAAAACGGAGGGGCTGACGCGGGGCGATATTGGTTTATAAGAGGCAAATTCCGCTATTGTACCGACTGCGGTGTGGAGGCAGAAGCGCGTGGCAGAGACATAAACAGACTTGCAGGCCTGACCGGGGAGGGGCGCTCCTCGGCAACGACAATGATATCCTTGTCGCTGCTCAGAAAACTTTATAAATCACCTCCGCGTGAAGGAGAAAAAGAAACCCGCAAAATACTGGGCTTTATCGACAACAGACAAGATGCTGCGCTGCAGTCCGGACATTTTAACGACTTTATCTTTTTATTGACACTTCGAACCGCAATCCTTGAGGCTGTCAGAAAGCAAGGCGGAAAGACAGAGCTGACGGACCTTCCCGTTTTAATGGCAGAGGCACTGCATTTCAACGGAGAAGAGCCATCTTCTGAGAGAGAATATATGAAGCAGCCGGCGATAAGTTCGCTGGTTAGAAGCAAGGCACTCATGGCGCTGAGAGAAGTGCTTGGCTTCAGAGCTCTTCGTGATATAAGGCGAGGCTGGCGCTTCAACAATCCCAACCTTGAAAAACTGCAACTACTGAAAATCGATTTTATGGATATAAACGGTTTTGCATCATGTGAGCAAGCATTCAAGCAAAGCAGTGAACTGCGGAAGCTGTCTCCGCAAAGCAGAGAGAGGCTTGCAAGCTTAATACTTACAGACCTTGCTCAAAGTATGTGCATAAATTCCCGCTACTTCAGAATAGAAGAGCAGGAAAAAATCCGCAATGCAGCTCAGAGCCAGCTGCGTGAGCCGTGGGCCTTTGACGATGACGATTTCTATCAGGCTAGGCGACTGCAAATAGGCACAAAAAAAGTTGCAAAAGACCCTGGCATAATAAGCTGCGGATCTGCTTCACGATTTCTGAAACAACTTAAAAGAAAGATGCTCGAAAGTGGCGATATAGAGCTTGTGAACCTCTATAACTCTCTGGATTCAAGCGGTTGGCAGGCGCTCATATCAGCCTTTTGCGACGCTGCCGCAGAATATGGGCTGATGACAAAAACACCGGGCAACGAAACAGCCTTTTATCAAATCAAAGATACTGTACTTCTGTGGCATCTGGTTGAGGATCACGACAAAACAAAAGTTAACCAATACTTCTATGATCTTTACAGGGAACTTGCGGCAGATATGAATAACGGCAAAATGGATGTCTTTCGTTTGGAATCACGCGAGCACACCGCTCAGATCGGCGCAGATGAACGCAAAACTATTGAAAAGCAATTTCGTTATGATGAAAATGACCGCATTGAGCTTCAAACTCTGTTTACAAGTATGCCTAAAAGACTTCCGCTGCTCTACTGTTCTCCGACAATGGAATTGGGCGTGGATATAGCATCTTTGAATGTCGTCTATATGCGCAATGTGCCTCCGACTCCGGCAAACTATGCTCAAAGAAGCGGCCGGGCTGGAAGGTCGGGGCAGCCGGCGCTTGTAGTCTGCTATTGTGCCGCACAGAGCCCTCATGACAGATGGTTCTTCAACCACAAAGAAGAAATGGTCCAAGGACAGGTCAGTCCTCCGAATATTGACCTGCTGAACGAAGAACTCGTAATAAGCCACCTTCACGCAATATGGTTGGGCGAAATAAATTACGATATACCCTCAAAAATAAGCGAGGTGCTGGACATACAAAATCCAGCAATGCCACTGTCTTCCGAGCTGCAATCTGCAATCTGTGACAGTGCTGCGAACGAAAGAGCTACTGCGCTTGCTGTCACACACCTCCGGATGATTAAGGCAAAAGGAGAGCGCCCTGAATGGCTTACAGATGGCTTTGCCCGACAGGTGACAGCAGAGGCTCCCCGCAGGTTTGACGAAGCCTTTAATCGCTGGCGTGCACTGTATAACTCTACGCAGGAGCAGATACGACGCGCCAATGAAATAACCGGTGCTCAGGGCGGAGATCAGGGAAAAAAGAAAGACGCTCAGCGCAGATCTGCAGAAGCACTTAAACAACAGAGAGTGCTTGAAGGCACAGGAGGAGAGATAAACTCAGATTTCAATACCTATCGTTATCTGGCAAATCAGGGCTTTCTTCCCGGATACAACTTCCCTAGGCTCCCTCTTATGGCATGGATACCCGGAGCAGACGCAGAAGATATTAACGGCAGAATGCTCACAAGGCAAAGATTCCTCGCAATCTCGGAATTTGGGCCACGCAGCCTTATATATCACAGAGGCAAGACCTTCAGAGTCATTCGGGCTAAAATCGAGAAGGCTACAGGGCAAATAAGCGCAGCCGAACAGCTCCCAGTAGAAACAATAAAAATATGTGAGAAATGTGGCTGTGGGGTAATAGAATCGACAGGCACCCAGGGAATGACAACGAACCTCTGCCCGAACTGCGGTGCAAAGCTGGCAGACAGCGGTCGCATAGAAAACCTGTACAGAATCGAAGCTGTAGAAACACAGCCTGTGGAACGTATAAGCATCAACGATGAAGAGCGTCAGAGACAGGGCTTTGAGATACAAACAACATATCAGTTTCTCCCGGGACGAAAGGGCATCGCTAAAACTGTAAAAACGTTGACAGCATTAGATGGCAGGGAACTGTTGGACCTTACTTATTCACCGTCCGCTCGAATCTGGAAAATAAACAAAGGCTGGCGCAGACGCCAGAAAGATTCCGGAAATGGTTTTTGGATAAATCCAATGAGCGGATACTGGGTCAAAGACAACAGTTCAGACAGAGATGACGACAAAAAGACCCAGGAAGACGAGGCTGCCACAAAATATCCACAGCAAAGGGTAGTACCATATGTAGAAGATCGCCGAAATGTGATGATACTGACGCCCAAAGATACCTTTGAAACAGAAGACATGGCGACAATCCTTGCCGCGCTGTGCCGCAGTATTGAGACAATCTTTGAAATAGAAGAATCAGAACTTGGTGCAGAATCACTGCCTGACAGGACAGACAGAAAAACAATCCTTCTATATGAAGCTTCAGAAGGAGGGGCCGGAGTGCTGTCCAGAATCATAGCCGAACCTCAGATTCTTCGTACTGTGGCCCAAAAAGCACTCGAAATAATGCACTATAATTACAATGATGGAGACAGCCCGCAAAAGTTGCTCGATGAATATGGCGCGAGGCTTAAAGAAGGTGTGGCTCTGTGTGAAACAGGCTGTTATAACTGCCTTCTCTCCTACTACAATCAGCCGGACCACGAATTTATCGACAGACGCAGACCGACGGTGTTGAAATTTCTCACAGAGCTTGCACAGAGTACGGAAAAACAAAGAGAGCAAGAGGAGACACCGGACGGAGCACTTGCGGAATGGCTTTGCGAGCTTGACAGGCTTGGTCTTCGCCATCCTGATAAACTGAGAATAAATAAAGCAGGAATCACGGCGGACGCCCTGTATCAGGACAAATGCACGCTGGTAATTCTCGGAAAAGCGGAAGATTCTGTCCGTAAGTCAGCGGAATTAATGGGCTATTCGGTGTTAGAATTTGCTGATAAAAGAGTATGGGCTCAGGTTTTCGAGGAATACCGACAAATATTTGAGAAAAGGGGCGGCTAAATGGTAAATTTTAATCCAGGCTCACTGATCAAAGCCAGAGGCAGAATATGGATTGTACTGCCTCGTTCAAACGA
>CAZFWP010000102.1:0-6088 GCA_964522805.1 uncultured Synergistaceae bacterium
GTGGTCTAAGCGGAGAGAGAGAGCAAACTCCGATACTTCGGATAAGCCAAATTCTCGGCGGAAACATAAATCTCCACCGAATCGGCGATGCGGCGAATCTCGTCCATGGCAGGCACCACCTTGCTGACAATGGTATCGGCACGTTCACGCAGCTCCATTGCCGCCAAGTCTTCCTTCATCGCCGTCAGCTGCTTTGTCTTCTCCATCAGTTCCGCCTTAGCGGCGGCAAGTTTATAGATATGCTCGTGCCAGCCCTTCATTCCGGGAATATCCATCTCCGCAACGATATCGTAAGAGCTCTTCTCCATCAAGATCTGCTTCATGATTCCGGGGAGAATCCCCTCCCAAATCATATCGCGCAGCACTGACATCTCGATTTCGATACTCTTGATAAAAGATTCCATTCTGATGGTGTGGAACGCTTCCATCTCTTTTTTCTTAAACACGCCCAGATGTTCCAGCATATCCAGTGTTTTGGGCTCCATAAAGAGATCTATTCCTTCGGGAATCGTCGTCGCCTTGAGAATACCGCGGCGCTTGGCCTCAGAGCACCACTCGGGCGTATAAGCGTCGCCCTCAAAGCGGATATGGCGGCTCATCTTGGCGGTCTCCCTGATGGCAGCTAAGGCGGCGTCGATAGGATCTTCGCCCTTATTGATGTAGCCTTCAAAAATTTCGATAAACTTTTCCATTCCCGCAGCCCAAACGGAGAGCAGCGCCGTCACCGGCACTCCCATCGCCTGAGAAGCGCCGGGCGCGCGGAATTCAAACTTATTGCCGGTAAAGGCCAAGGGGCTGGTCCTGTTTCTGTCACTGTCAAAAGCCACAATCTCCGGCAGACGGGAAATACCCAAATCCATCATATTTTTAGCCGGCATATCTTCGTTGGCATTACCCTCTTCAATGGCGGTAATCACCCTATCTATCGCATCTCCCAGATAGACGCTGATAATATTCGGCGGCGCTTCATGCCCGCCCAAGCGGTACATATTGCCAGGTGTGGAGATGGAGGCCTGCAGCAATCCGGAATAGTCCGCAGCTCCAAGGACAAAAGAGGAGAGGAAAGAGAGGAAGATGACATTTTTGCGGTGATTTGTCGAAGGCTTTAAAAGGTTACGCCCCTCGCTGTCCTGCAAAGAAAAATTAATATGCTTGCCGCTGCCGTTCATATCCATAAAGGGTTTCTCATGGAAGAGCAGGCGCAGCTCGTGCTGATGCGCCATCTTACGCATCGTCTCCATAATCAGCTGATTTTGGTCACAGGCCAAGTTTGCCTCGGTAAAATTGGGGGCAAACTCAAACTGACAGCGCGCCACCTCGTTGTGACGGGTTGCCAAATCAACGCCGAGACGCGCCAAATCTCTTTGCACGTCTTCCATATATGCCAGCACTCTCGTGGGAATCGCACCAAAATAGTGGTCTTCCATCTTCTGGTCGCGCGGAGGGGGCGAACCTACCAACGTACGTCCGCAAAAGCGAATATCGGGGCGCTTCTGCGCGCGCGGACGGTCTAAGAGGAAAAACTCCTGCTCGCCGCCCACCGTGGCATGGACGCTCTTCACGCCTCTATTGCCAAAAAGTTTCAGCATTTTTAAAGCACGGCTCTCAACAGCCTGCATCGAACGCAGCAGATACGTTTTCAAATCCAGAGGAGAACCGTCATAAGCGAGAAAGACTGAGGGAATGCAAAGAGTGCCGCCCTTGGGGCTCTTAATGATAAAAGCCGGGCTTGTCGGGTCCCAGGCGCTGTAGCCGCGCGCCTCAAAGGTACTGCGCGTGCCGCCTGAGGGGAAAGAAGAAGCGTCCGGTTCGCTCTGCATCAAATCCTGTCCGCGGAACGACTCCAAAGGAAAACCGTTCTCATCGGCAGTTACAAAGGCTGTATGCTTCTCCGCGGTAAGCTCCGTAAGGGGATGAAACCAATGTGCCCAGTGGCTCGCTCCATTAGTAACTGCCCAATCCTTCATCGCCAGAGCGACAGTATCGGCAATGCCGGAATCAAGCTTCTGACGCCCGTCCATCGCGGCAACGAGATTCTCATAAATATCCTTGGGAAGACGTTCCTTCATCGCCTTCCTATCGAAGATAAGCGAACCGTAAATCTCTCTCATCTTCTTAAATTCCCTTACTTCCGCCATCATTAACACTCCCTTCAATCTTTGAAAATTCACTTGGATTTTATACACCCAATTAAGCACATTTGCAAGTGATTTTTTATGCTTAAATATAAAAGTCTGCTGCAAAAATATCAAATTTTTAAAAAATAAACATACTATTTGGAAAAACAGGCGAAAAACAACCACTGCAAAACAAAAATCGGCAGCCATGCCTGCGGATAAAAAGGGCAAAAAATTTCAGCAATTCGCATATCGCCGCAGAAAGCGCCTTTCTCACCAAAAAGGCTATAATAAAACATCACACAATAACAGAAAGAGGGAGTCTTCACATGAAACAAGAGATACTCTCGCGCATCACCATCAAAGAAGGAGACATTACCAAAGAACAGATCTGCGCCATAGTCAACGCAGCTAACAGCTCGCTCTTGGGCGGCGGCGGAGTGGACGGAGCCATACACAGAGCCGCAGGGATAGAGCTTTTGAGCGAATGCGCCCGTATTGGCGGCTGTCCTCCCGGTGAAGCGCGCTCCACCGGCGGCTACAAACTGCCGGCAAAACACGTTATCCACACTGTCGGACCAATATGGCGCGGCGGCGGCAAAAATGAGGCAGAAACATTGGCAGCGGCCTACAAAAACAGCCTTAACGAAGCTCTGCGTCTAGGTGCGGAAAGAGTGGCCTTCCCCGCCATCTCCACCGGCGTATACAGATTTCCCCCAGCACAGGCGGCGGCAATAGCAGTAAAAACCGTAGCGGACTTTCTCGCGGAACACAAAGAAATAAAAGAAGTGCGCTTGGTCTGCTTCTCCGCAGAATCAAAAAAATACCACGAAGAGGCCTTGGCGAAAATCAGCGCCGATTAACCAGCCAAACGCCGCACATCGTCAGCGCACCGCCGACAAAGAGCCAGGGAGTAAAACGCTCCCCCACCAAAGTGTAGGCGACAAGCGCGCCTGCCAGGGGCTGAAGAAACTGAAAGACAACCACCTTGGCAACAGGAAAGACGGCAAGGCCGTGAAACCAAAAAAGATATGCCAAAGCGGAAGAAAAAGCACCGAGAAAAACCAGCGCTGCCCAAGTCTCCCACGAAAAAGAGAGAATCGAGGAGAAATCACAGCCGATAAAAAAGGCGAAAGGCAGACAGACCAAAAGCGCAAAAAGCATCTCCCAAAAAATAACCAAGCCAGAGGGCAAATCGCTGCGCAAAATTCGGCGCGATAAAACCAAAAATACCGCCCAATTAATCACCGAAAGAAAAATAATCAAATCGCCGACACTGCCAAAAGAGGCGCCGACGCTATCACGAATCGTACCAAAACCCAGTACCGTAGCCACGCCTATGGCAGAAAGAGCCAGCCCCGCAGCTCCGGTGCGGGGAATCTTCTCGCCCAAAAAAATCCGACCCAAAATCGCCACAAAGGCTGGGGCGGCGACCATCTGCCAATTGGCGTTAGCGGCGCCGGCTGTCTTCATTGCGTAACTTTGTATCGCCTGATGAAAAAAAATCCCTTGAAAACCCATCAAAAAAAGCGGCCAAAACTCTCGTCTTGACGGCAGCCGCAAAGAACCTTCAAAAAGTACACCCGCCAACAGCACAGGCATACCGAGAACCAAACGCAGCAAAATCACCAACATCGGCTCCGCTTCCGCAAGGGCAAACTTAGTCGCGGCAAAACTGCCGCCCCAGATGACAACTGCGCCCAAAACAACAAAATAATCCGTCATATGCGGAGACAAGGAGTTTTTTTTCGAATTCACCCACATAACCTCGCTCTCTAACACCTAACATTATAATCCAAAATAGAGATATCACCTATACAAAAAAGCTATAATACCCACAGCAACTCAAAATAATCAAGATAATAGCTGTAAATATATATATAAATTCACGATAAAAAACACTATACTTTTCATCAATTATCGTAGATAATTACTCAGCCTTGGGAGGGCTGAAAGATGATAACTATCATAAAAAAGCGAATATTGCGAATATTTGCCGACGGCAAAACATTTGACACCGAGGACGAGATGGGTACGGAAAAGCGCATCACCCTCTTTGTTGACGGCAAAAAGGAGGTCCTGGCGGTTCTGACTCCCGAAAATGAAATCCTTTGGGCGTTAGGCAACCTTTATTGCCGCAAGATGATCAAAAGCGCAGCTGACGTCAGTAAAATCTCCGTTACCGAAGAGGGTGTATTTGTGGAAAGAAAAACCCTCACCGCCGGCATTCCCGCAGAGACGCGATTTCTCCACACAGCATCAGCGGCCTTTCTTCCGCAGGCAAAACCTCAGAGCATAAAAAATATGCTGCCGATAGAGTGGCAAATCTCCGCCGCCTCTATTATGGAGGGCATTGCCTGGATAGCCGAAGCTCCCCTCTTTAAAGCAACTGGGGCGATGCATGTGGCCGCCCTCATCTCTCCCTCAGGAGAAAAACTTTTCCGCACCGAAGACATCGGCCGCCACAACGCGGTGGACAAAGCCATTGGCTGGCTGGTGCAAAACAGCCTTGAACCGAAAGAAACCGCACTGATAACCTCAGGAAGGCTGCCGGAGGACATGGTGCAAAAGGGGCTAAATGCGGGAATCCCGCTGATGGCAAGCGTATCCGCCGCAACAGCTCAGGGAGCGGAGAGCGCAGAAGCAGGAGGAATGACTCTTATTGGCTTCGCCCGTGAAAAGCGCATGAACATTTACTGCCACAAAGAAAGGATTACGCTCTGATACTTTCATAAATTAATAAACATATATTGTCTTTGTAGGTTCATTATGAACCTTCCTCTTTTATAGATATTCGTATATAATATATTACATAGTTGCTTTTATTTTTATAATCTAAATATTATATTTTAATACCACGGTTAGAACATATATTTATTGTATTATTAACTGCTTAATTTACTACTAACAGCGAAGGGAGTCTTAAACCATGTCACAGGCAGAAATTATGCTTGAAAACAGACAAAACGTGATAGATCAGTCTATAGCACTATTTAAAAAAAATGGCGTTGAACACACCACCGTTTACGACCTCGCCCATGCCTGCCATCTTACGCCGCGTTCCATTTTCCGCTATTTCGGCTCAAAAGATAAACTCATGGCAGAAGCGGCCGCAAGTTTCTGGAAAGAAATATACAGCGATATCGACAAAGCCTACAGAGAAATAGCCTCTGCCGAAGAGGTCTCCGGCTACACTCAGCTGGAAGAAATGCTGGGAGCTCTGCCAAAAGCTTACAAAAAGCTCAAAGTCTCACTGATGCTGATGGCAGAAATGGAGCTATACCTCTACAAACACAAAGTTCTCTCCTCCGAGTTTAAACCCTTTGAAAACAACACCGACACCTTCAGCGCTCCCATTCGCAAAGCGCTCGAAAAAGGCAAAAAAGACGGCAGTATCCGCAAAGATATTGATATCTTCCGCGCACACAACCTTATTCTCAATATCATTGTCGGAGTAACCGAGAAACAGGCCTACGCCGATTTAGATGACAAACTTCGTCTCAAACTGCGGCCTGAAAATCAGATAAAAGACTGCTGTGAGATGATTCTCAACTACGTCAAGGCATAACTCTGCGCTTGTGCCGCAAAATAAGATAAAAAAATCGGAGAGCGGGGAAATCCAAAGATAGCCTTCGTGCCTTTAGTAAGGCACGAAAGCGGCTCTCATAAGCAAAATTGCTGCTTAGTATTGACAAAGCACGAATTTAATGTAAAATATTTGTTCGTGAAGCTGCGTTAGCAGCTAAGCCCGTGTGGTAGGATGGCCGAGTGGTCAAAGGCAACAGACTGTAAATCTGTCGGCGAGAGCCTACGCTGGTTCAAATCCAGCTCCTACCACCATTTTTGTGCCCAAATGCCCTTACCGCATAAAAGCTGCCGCCTTAGCTCAGTAGGTAGAGCACATCCATGGTAAGGATGGGGTCTCCGGTTCGAGTCCGGAAGGCGGCTCCATTAAAATATAAACCCTGTCG
>CAZFWP010000103.1:0-6075 GCA_964522805.1 uncultured Synergistaceae bacterium
ACTCGCAGGTAAGAAACTTCTCCTTCTGGGAGAAAGGGACGGCGTTCCCGGACCCGCAATGGAGGCATGTCTGAAGGACAGCGGCGCTGAAATAGTATTTTCCGCGACCGAGTGCTTTGTCTGAACCGCGGCAGGAGCAATGGACTTGCAGAATCAGCAGCGCATCATGGATGCGGCTGAAAAATTCGGAGCAGAGAACTGTGTAGTAATACTTGGTTCATCTGACGCAGAAGGCGCAGAAATTTACGCCGAAACCGTCGCTAACGGCGATCCGACATTCGCAGGGCCACTTGCAGGAGTCTCGTTGGGACTCGCGGTATACCACATTTTTGATGAAGCAATTCGTTCAGAGTGCGATCCAGCACAGTGGGAAGAGCAGATTTCCATGATGGAAATGGTTCTTGATCCCGAAGCACTCGCAGCAGCTGTCAAAGGCATGCGCGACGAATATTCAAAGACAACTCTCTAAATTTCAAGAGTTTAAAGACACCCTACATAGTAGGGTGTCTTTTTTGATTTGTGCAATTATAAGCCTGGCCGTTTTACCACGTACCAGAAGAGCATGGCAAGCATAAATAACTTGCGTAAGCACTAACCCGTACCCAATCGCATGAAAGATAAAATTCTCCTCTGTAACCTAACAATGGGGAGGTCTTTTTTATGATTGACCATCTCGGCAAACAGATATATCTCGCATGCGCCCCAACAGATATGCTTAAATAAACTAGAGGTCTGTCGTCTATTGTATAAGCGTCAAACAGAATAGACAACAAGCGATCAGGTTTTCTTACGAACATCTCGCATAGCAAATATTTCCCGAATTAAGCAATGCTGCTGAAAATGTCAAATTATTTGGCTATTTGTATGCTTCTTTTGTTAACCTATAACTATTGCAGTACTTGACGGAGCTCTATTAATCTGGGTGAACCTTGGCTGCGAAAGACCTGGGGTAGCCGCTAAACAGCCAGCTTCCACGTTTTACTGCGGCAGCAATTGTTTGCCGCTTACCATTATTATCAGCGCAGCCACCATATTTACCGCTCTGCCTAACGTATAAACACAAATATAAAGCCCCTCGCGCGCTTAAGCTGCAAGGGGCCTTCAAAAAGTTTGCTTATTTTGTACGGTGAGAAGATATTGACGCCTGCGTGCTAATTAACATGAGAAACATCTGCGGCGGCAAGTTTACGCAAATTTATAACCGGCTACAAGCGAAGCGCGAAGATCGTTTTATCCATTATGCGGAGCGGCAGTTTTGTAGCAATCTCTATTTAGCTATTTAGCCGATTTCTTAGGCTTGGCAATGAGCCACTGCTGAATCTGCTGTCCGGAGGGAAGTAAGCCGATGTCCATCCAAGTATAATAGAATCCTTCCGCTGATTCCACCATGTATCCGTCTTGATTGTGGTCGCAGACATCATAGCTGTCACTAAAGATAATGACGTCATCGGCAGTCTGCACTGTCCCCATAGTATCATATCCTATAATCACACGCCAGTGGCCGCCCCAGTACATGTTTTCTACCATGATCGGCGTACCCTCGCGCAAGTTTTTGAGGACAAAATCTTTAAATTTTCCCATAGTGGTAAAGCTGTAGCCATCTTTATCAGCAGCGGTGAGGCTGGATTGGACTGTCCAATCTATACCCTTGAAAAATTCAACCATCTTTTCTGTACTGGTCCCTTTTTCGCCATTGATGTCAGCTTCGTTTAATGTGCCCATTAGACTGGAAAGCTGAAGCTCTTCAAATAATTTTACTTTGTAGTGGTCAAGAACAGTGAGAGCCGCGCAAGGTCCGCAGGTTGTCTCTGTTGATTGCTGATACGTTCTATATCCCGATATCATTATTAGACTTCCGTTGCTTTTCATGGTGAAGTAGTCCGGTGTTTTGAAATAGGGGGAATTTTTGACATCTGACAATCCGCGATAGGAGGATGCGCCCTCTGAGTTTGTTTCATAGCCCTTGGGATAGGGTATGACACGTTCTGATGCGACAGATGTTCCTGTTAAAATAACAAGCACAGCCAGCAACGCCGCTGCTGAGCTGCAAAAAGATATTTTTTTCATCTATGACTCTCCTTTGCGTTACAGTATCTTTTTATTTGTCATTAAATCATTCTAAAGCCAATGAGCTGATTTTTGTTCTCTTCTCAGCACTAAGCAAAGGAGCCAACGCCACATTGAGCATGTGAACGTTGTCTACCCATAAAAAAGATAAACCAACAAGTAAATTTTCCGGTTCTTCTTTTGGCGCGAAGCAGAGGTTGCCGTTTACGACTCCCCATTCCAAAGCTTCCCACGGGTAGAATTTTTCCGCGGCGCCACCTACAAGTTTTTTATCTATCTTATAGAGTCCACTGTCTTCAACAGCAGCATAATCGCTAAAGTTGTATCTCTTTCCCGCTCTGAGCCCGTCAACCATCTCGGTTAACAGCCTCCGTCCTACGGCCTTCCAGTATCTGTCTGTCAAGTGCCCGTAAAAATCCTTCTGTTTCGTTCTGACGGTAAATTCCCTATCGTTTGTTCCGAATGTCGCAGTGCAAATACGTTTTGGAAGCAGACCTCCACGCTTTTGTTCGATACCCCAGCGAAGTCTGGTGATCGTTTTCAGCGGGAAAAGTTCTCCGCACCAAAGAAAGCCCTTAGGGGAAATTTCGAGTGATCTACGAAAGGGCCACAATCCAAAACTGCATTGAAAGTCAATTTCCTGCTGCCATGACATTGCTTTTTCCATTTTTCTACACCTCTGCAGTCAATCTGTTTGCGCTGCTATTTTATGGTGATAAGACCGTAAACTGAAACGGTCAGGAGAACTTTCTTCGCTCTGTTGGTTTTTGATCTGACAGAGAGAGTCAAAGCAGGCGTCAGCGTCTGCCAGACGCCGTCATAAGAAAGCGTCGTTACAGATGGACTCTCATTTCTGATGAACACCCTCGATGAACGGTAGACCAACTTAGCAGAAGCGACATCTTCTCCTGCCGCGACAGCGCGAATTTCCATATCTCCGCTCGGCGTCTGCGAAAGATAGATTTTAACCGATCTACCCTCTCTATTCGCCATTGTCATTATCCCTGAGAACCACATGGCGAGAGTATCCGCCTCTTCTTGTAGAACACGGCTATCACTGTCATATTTTGACACGGAGATAAGGCAGATAGAGAAGAGCGTCATCAGTATCGTCAAAGCAACAATTAATTCAACAAGTGTAACGCCTCTGTACAGAGGTCTCATAACTTGACGGCTAGGATCCTATGCTTTTGCTTCTCATCCATTCGTAGAATGGGTGCTCTTCACGGTAAAGGTGTCCCTCTCTGTCGGTGCAGCCGTGTTTCGTCCAACCCTCGGCTATCAGTTTGTAGTCAGAGAGCCTCATGATTCGGTATTCAAAGGTTACACTGTGTATCTTCACGTCAGCAACCCTACACCATAGCTGTATCTGTTCATCGTAGCAGGCTGGGTGTTTGTAACGGCAGTGCGCCTCAACAACAGGAAGCAGCAGTCCCTCTTTTTCCCAGTCAGCATAGGAAACACCCCACTGGCGGCAAAGTTCTGTTCTTGCTATTTCAAACCAGGCAAGGTAATTGGCGTTGTATACCACTCCCATCTGGTCTGTCTCACTGTAGCGGACTCTTATTGTGGTTGTCAGTGTGTAGTCTTTGCTCATTGTAGCGCTCCTTTCATTTAAAGCCAGGTTATGTTAACGTCCTCACGAGGAGGAAACTGTCTTGTCGGTTTTATCTCAGGATAGCCAAGCATCTGCGCACCGCACACATGTTCGTCCTCAGCGATTTCCAAAAACTCACGCAGTCCGGCAAAGTTTCTCACCGCCATGGTCAAAAATCCCCCCCAGCAAGCGCCTACTCCCATGCTGTGAGCCGCCAGTTCAAGGTATGTAAGCGCAATAGTGCCGTCCTCGGGCCAGCGGTGGCTCTTTGGAACAACCGCTATCGCCGCATTGGGAGCACCTCGCAGCAATCCGTCCGTTCCTTCTTTGGCTTTGGCTATCATATGAGCACCGAGAAGCGCCAGCTGCGAAGTGGGATCTTTGAATATCTCTTCACGCATCCAGCAGAGAATAAGATTTACAATTTGCTTGGTCTTTTGAGCGTCTCGAGAAACAATCCAACGTACAGGCTGATCGTTGCAGGCTGTGGGCGCCATTTTCACCGTATCAAATATCCTAGTCAGCACTTCTTTTGATAACGGTTCTTGTTTATAGCGTCTGACACTGCGCCTGGTTTTTAAGAAATTTTGCGCCGCACTCTCGCTGGGCATCTCCAACTCCGAGGCACAAATTAACTCCGCAGGGTTTAAAGATGAAAGGCTGTCGGCTGACGAGGGACAAAATAGCGTGCAGTGTCCGCACCCAACACAGCTGCCTGCTTTGCGGGCATCTATTTCCGGCAGAGCTGTCTCGCCAAAACCGATTATTCCGCAAGGACATACGGAGATACAGATTCCGCATTTGGTACATTTTAAAGGGTCAACTATCAATGTTGGCATTCAAATTCCTCCCGCTGTTTTATCCTAAGTAACCCATGTGAGAGTTTACTATTGTTATTATACCTTCTGAGAGGTTTGCCCCATATAGGATAAGGCTTAAAAAAAACTTTTTTGCTTGTTTTTCTAAGTTCCCGAAATTCATTAGGGTAATTAACGAAGATAATAATCAGCATGAATACCAAGGAGAGCACAGCAGTACCAATATATAATTGAACCGTAAATAATTAATAGGAGGCTTTTAACAAAATGAAAAAGTTGTTAATGCTTGCGGCGATGATCTCTGTTTTTGTTCTTCCCCTATCTGCGACAGCCCAGACACCGGATTTGATTCCGCCTTTTCACTGGACTTACCACTCTCTCGAGGTTCTGAGCAACAAAGGTCTGATAGACGAAAAGGTCGCCCCCGGAAAGAGTGCCTACACTCCGGGACAGGTTGTCGATATGCTGATTACGGCGCTTAACAGAGTGGGATCGGATACGACAAAGCTCGGCGAAACAGAGCTTTCCAGCTTGCGCCAGTTAGCAAACGGATTTAGGAAAGACCTCGAGAAAAAGGGACACGACTATTTTAAAGTGCGCACACAGATAGAAAACTACGCATCCATAGCCGGACTTGCACAGCTGCCAACGCAAGCAGCAGGCAAACCGGGAATTAATGCCTCCGCCAAAGCGGCTGAGTCAATAAACTCTTTTACCTTCGACATTTATAAGAGTCTAGCGGAACAGGATGGTAACCTCTTCCTCTCCCCATACAGCATCTCATCTGCTTTGGCGATGACATACGCCGGAGCCAGAGGGATTACAGAACAGGAAATGGCTAGTGTGCTATACCTCTATCCCGATATACACAAAAATATGGGAGCGCTTGTATCAGAACTTAATTCTATCCCCAAAGACATCGCCGTTGTCAACACCGCCAATGCCATTTGGCCGGCAAAACAGGAGCGCTTGCTACCAGAATTTGTACAAACTGTAAGAGGCGGTTACGCCGCAGGGATAAGCCCTTTAAATTACAAGGGCAACCCCGATAAAGCGGCAAAAGTAATAAACAGTTGGGTCGATAAACACACACAGGGTAAGATAAAAAACATTATCCCTAGGGGCGTTCTCACTAAGAACACGCCAATGGTGCTCACCAACGCTGTATATTTTAAATCAGATTGGGCAGAGCAGTTTGAACCTCAGAAAACATACGCAATGCCTTTCTGGATTTCTTCGAGTCAGTCAGTCCCAACAATGATGATGTCAAGGACCGGAGAGTCGATTAAGTATATGAAAGATGACGATCTCGAAGCGGCAGAGCTGCCTTATAAGAACGGACGCTTCTCCATGGTGGTTCTGCTTCCCGAAAAGGGCAAAGCACTGGCCGAAGTAGAGAAGAAACTTTCCGCTGACGCCCTCAGCAAGATTACCTCAGCAATGGAATCTAAGCGAGTAAAGATTACCATGCCAAAGTTTAAGACGGAACAGTCTTTTGAGCTTAACAAGACCCTCTCTAAAATGGGAATGCCCTCAGCATTCAATTCTTCTGCTGACTTCTCAGCTATTACCGGCAGCCGTAATATCACCATC
>CAZFWP010000104.1:0-6028 GCA_964522805.1 uncultured Synergistaceae bacterium
ACTGTAGCTGCACCTTGTTCTAAAAGCCTCCCTCGAAGAGGGAGGCTTTAAAATCGAAGCCACAGACACTGCACTAAATCTTGGTTTAGTTTTTTCTCGTCTCCCAGCACAGGTGCATTGATGGAAAAACTGAGTAATTCGCACAAAACAAAAACGCGCCGTTCGGGCTCTCTGCTTATGCTGGGAAAAGATAAGGGGCAAAATCGTAAGATATAATTATGCCGCTTCTTTATTTTTCCAATATAAGAAATTGCTTTTTATTTGCTGTCTATGTTCTTACCCCTCTTTTTTGCAAAAATCCTTTATGTAAGATATAAACTTTGCAGCAGCGGGTGAGCATGTCTCGAATGACGGGGCGGCAAGGATTATTGTCCTTGTAAAAGGAGGATCTACAGGAACGGCTATAATGTTCTGGCTGTGTCTTTTAAGCAGAAGCTCCGGGAGTACACTTATTCCCAGCCCGTTTTCGACCATGGATATGACTGTGTATGGGTCTGTAGCGGATACTTTTTTGTTGGGCATTTCTCCGTATAGACGCTGAAATTCTTCCACTACGCTGTAGCAGTCGTTGTCATAGTAGCTGGCGGAGACAATGAAGCGTTCATTTTTGAATGCTGCAAGGGGAAAAGCTTTTACGGTGTCGTCTTTTCTTGAGGGCGGCAATACGGCTAATACGCGGTCTTCTTTTAGCGGAACGGTGTCAAAGTTTTGTCCCGGCCTTTTGGTTAGAAAAGCTATGTCGATGCTTTTTTCCGCGAGCCACTTTTCTATTTCTGTAACTCCACCTTCGATTACTTCTATCTCAATTTTCGAGAAGTCGCGGCTGAAGTTGCTGATAATTTTGGGCAGCCAGTGGTAAGACATGCTGGAGTAACTGGCGATTTTAATTGTGCCGATTTGCAGGCCGTTAAGCATTGCCGCTGTCTGATAAAACTGTTGGTGCCAGTTTACCAGTTCTCGGATAATGGGGATCATTATTTTCCCCTCATCCGTTGTTTCCACGCCGTTTTTCATTCTGTGAAAAAGAGCGAACCCGCATTCTTCTTCGAGTTTTTTTATCATGATGCTTATGCCTGGCTGAGTGTAGCCAAGGCTCTCTGCAGTTTTTGTAAGACTGCCGCTTTCCACAGCTTTGAGAAATACTTCGTACTTGCCGATGTCCATCTTTTGGCCTCCAATTCATAATTATTTGTTATGTCACATATAAAATATAGTTGTTTTACTTATGTATAGATATATTATATCCTTTTATTTAGAAAGCAATACCGCCCATAAGGCAAATAAAAATGGAGGTGTCTGTGTGATGGATGGACAGATGATTTTGGTGACAATAATGGCAGTAGCCGCGAGCGCTTTTACTTTGTTTGCTCTTAAGGCTGTTTCTGATATTTTGTGGAAAGATGGCTGCAGTGTTGAAAAATGTGCTGTAGGCAGTTGTAAAGGCAGATCATGGCATAGACCTGAATATCTTACGTTCTAATTTTATCGTAAATAGCAAAAAAGTTTTACCACAGGACATCAGTGCTTTACATGGTATTGGCGCGCCCCTCTCTCCGCGCTATACAGAGGACATTAAAGCCTGGTTCCATATAAACAACAAGGAAGAGCTAAGGCTCTTCCTTGTTTATTTGTGTAGGCAGATGTTTATATATTTTATCTTCTGTAGTCCAAGCTTGCTGGTTCTGTTCAGAACTTTTCACCCTCTGATTTTGCGACAACCGTTGATACGCACATATCGCCTGTGACATTAATGCAGGTTCTTGCCATATCAAGTACTGCGTCTATACCTGCGACAAGCCCGATTCCTTCAATGGGCAGTCCTGCAGACGTTAGCACCATGGAAAGCATGATTAAGCCTGCTCCGGGAACACCCGCTGTGCCTATTGAAGCTAGCGTTGCTGTTATAAGTATACCTATTTGGGCCTGAAATGTAAGATCAATACCGAATGCCTGTGCCACAAAGAGTGCGCAGACGCCCTGGTAGAGAGCGGTTCCATCCATGTTGATAGTGGCCCCCAATGGGAGAACAAAGGAAGAAACTTTCTCTGAGACTCCTAGGTTTTTCTGTACGTTTGCCATGGAAATGGGTAGCACCCCTGAGCTGGAGCGAGTGACAAACGCCGCCAGCATCGCCTCTTTGACTCCGCTGAAGAACCATAACGGCGATTTTTTAGTAAATAGTGTTACCAGTCCGGAGTAGACGACAATTGCTTGCAGGAAACAACCTAGGTAAACGGCAAAAATTACTTTTGCGAACGGAGCAAGCACTGCCGGCCCATATTTTGCCGCGGTGACTGCAATTAAAGCGAAAATACCGTATGGTGCAAAACTCATAACAATAGCGGTCATTTTATACATTATTTCAGCTAGTGATTCGTTGAATTCCAGGAACTTCTTGCCTTTTTCTCCAATGAGGGTAGCACTGACGCCAAGGAAGAGCGCAAAGACTATTACTTGGAGCATAACACCGTTGACGAGAGCCATCAGTGGGTTTGAAGGAAAGATGTTCAGTATGGTTTCTACAATTGTGGCACCGCTCTTCACATCACCTGAGGCTCCTGTGATGTCCAGTCCCAAGCCGGGTTGAATGATATTGCCGAGAAATAGCCCAAAGACGATGGCTACAACAGTTGTTGAGAGATATAGAGCAACTGTTTTGACGCCAATACGACCGAGGACTTTAGGATCTCCAATGGAAGCTGCTCCCATGATGATGCTGGAAAATACAAGCGGTACGATGAGCATCTTAAGTAATGATAGGAATATTTTTCCTATGAGGTCGAGTCCAGGCAACAAGATGTTTGCAGTAAAGGCTGAAGTTGAAGCCATTGGACCAATTATAAAACCGAGTGCTATACCAATTATGAAACCCATGGAAATTTTCCATATCAGTGGCAATTTTTCTTTTCCCCGCATATTATCCATCTCCATTTTTAAGATTTGTTATAAAGACAAGCAAAAACTAAGATATTTTTGCGTCTTTATTTAACAGTATTTTAGCATATTGGTAAAAATAAATCGGGAATTCAAAATATTCCAAATGCAATAAGCCTGGTTTTGTATAGCGTACATCTTTTCGTTGTTTCATGTGCAACCCAGCTCTTATATAAAGCGAGTGATCATGAGCCGGATTCAACTTAAAATGACGCAGTGTGATATTGCAAGTCTTGCAGTGAATGTCTTTCTAATTTTATGTGCAATTACCACGTTTTAAATTTTGTATTATCTGGTACACTAATAGCCGTGTCCTTATTGTACTATTGAATGATAGTGCATATCGGAAAATCTGTAATCATAATTCATTTTGTTGTTATTTGGTTACCTCTGACTATTTGAAAGTAATAAGGTGAAAATATGGGTATTATAAATAGTATAGCCTCGCTGCCTGTTCCGTTTTTGAGTTTGCTGCTGCCGTTTGCGGTATCTATGATAATTTTTGCTTTACGTCTTTATCACCGAATTATCAGGAACAAAACCGGCAGAGTTGTGAAGTTGAAGGATCGGGTTCTGCGGATAGTTTTTCTTGCCGTTTTTACCGTTAATGTTGCTATGACATTACTGGTGTGGCTGAACTTTACGGAGAAAGGCACCGTTTTTTATATTTTGAGCAGTAATGGCTGGACAAATACTATCGGCGGAGAAAGTAAGATAAGAGCGTTGCTGCAAATTGACGCTATTGGCGCTTTGTCAGCGGTAATGATGGGGTTGGTTGCTTTTTCGGCTGCGCTAGCAGCTCTCACCGACCGGAAGAATTTACTGTCTCCTACAAAGGCTGCTTTTTTTATGCTGACACTTTGCGGTATACAGGGAATTTTCTATTCTAACGGGCTGGCTGCATTATTGCTGTTTATTTTATTTGGGCAGGTAGGGGCGTCTGGCCTATACAGAGGGGTTCCTTCCGGAACGAAAGATTTGAAGCGATCAATGTGGTATTATTCTTCTAGAGTACTGCTGCTGATGATGTTTTTTGCCGGAACGGCCATTTTGATGGATAAGTATTCCACTGACAACATCGCGATACTTTCAAACAGAATGGTATCGGGACCGCAGGAGTTGCTGGCCTTTATTTTACTTGTTGTGCCTCTGTTATTCCTTTTTCTTAAAAATTCTGCTTATGTGACGGATTCTTCCTGTCGTTGTTTTTTCGGCATAAGAGCGCAGGCTGCTTTTTTCGTGATTTTCAGAGTAATTTTTTCACTGTATGGCTCTATGCCAGGACTTGAAAAAATACCGGCTCTGTTTTTGTTATTGGGGCTTCTCGGGCTTTGTTCATCGTTGTTGTTGACTCCGCTCAGCTATGACCCTGTCAGCTTTACTGAAAAGATGGAGCTTTACCTTAAGTCTCTAATGCTTATCACTCTGGGTCTGAGCCTGAACGGTACGTACTTAGCTGAGTCAATGGCAAAATATGGCGTCAGCTCTATTGAGAGCATGGTTTCTATTTGGATGCTGTATTTACCTCTTTCTGCGGCTCTTTCCATCCTTTGCGTCAACTTAAAAAATGTTGAAGACGGGCATGAAAGGTGGCATTATGGCTGCCTATATTCACGGATGCCCTTTACTGCCGTGTCTTTATTTGTCGTTGTTGGTGTGATCGGCGGGCTTCCACCTTTTGCCGGTTTTGCCGCTAAACAGTTTCTATTTCGTGCTGCCAATGAGTTCAGTTCGCCGCTGATGATTTTTGTTTTTGCCATATCGCTTGCGATATTAGTTTACAGTGTAAAATATATCGCCGGCGTGATGTTCGAAGTTAAAATTGACAGACCCGAAAGTTCACGCATCAGCGAGGTTAATATCGCTTTGCCGCTTTCGGTTATTATGATGGTTATCGCTGTTACGTCATTCGCTCCAGGCGCGTTTTTTGATAAGGGTATCTCTCCGGCTGTAAATACTTTAATGAACAGAACACAAATTGTTAGTACGCTTATGCAAGAAGGAGAAGCAAAATGATCTTTAACCTCACCACAGGCTATTTTACTTGGAATTTTTCCGCATGGCTTTTCCTTTTTGTTTTTTCCGCCGCTGCGCTCTATTTGTTACTGTTGCGTCTTCCTGCAGGAAATCGCAGTTATACGGTCACTTATTTGCGTAAAAACCGTAAAAATGAGGAGGAACATCTTCCTCATACGTCTGATGTCTGCCGTATGCTGTTTGTTATTGTGGACGCTTGCGTGAAGCCGTGGTTAGACCTTCCGGCGGCTAGAATTTGCGGTATTATCATTTTGACGCTTTTCTTTGCTGTTGCTATTTTCCTTTAGTGGATATGGGGTGTGTAGAATTTGCTGAACCTCTTGATGTTTTTAACTGAATATTTTTTTGCGTGGCTTTTTATCTGCGTTACTTTGGGGATTGCTATCGCTGCTGAGGCTCTTTCTTCTATGTTGTTCGCCAACGATAGTAAGCCGCTGGCGAGAATGGCAAGATTGCGGCTCCCGATAACAAGGTTGTCTTCCCTTTACAGGGAAAAGATTCTGCTGCCTGACACTGCAGTGACGCTGCTCTTATATGGCCCCATATTAGCTTTTGCAGCCTTGCTTCCGGTCTGTGCGGCGATCCCCTTTTTTACTTTTACCCCTATTTTGAGTAATGGCGCTGATTTGCTGCAAATTATTCAGTTTTTTTTGCTTTCTGATGTGCTGATGGTTATTGTGTTTTACTCTCTTAGCTCTCCTGCCTCATCTTTACGCGCAAGGAAACAAATATCCAACACAGTCAGGCTTGTGATGTCGGTGGTGCTCTTTTTTGTGATGCTGGCCGCTTATGCTGATGTTGTCGGCTCTGTGTCTGACGTATTTAGCATTAGCACGCTCTCAAGCGCGGTCGCTTCCGCCGCTTCGTTGCCGCTGTATCTAGGTGTTGTGTTATTCTTGTTTGTGATATTTTCCCAGCTTCCTCATTCCGAGGATTGTTCTGTTGTGCTTCTTGACGCTGATGAATTGCCTGAATTTAGGGGATTGCCTCGTTTCCTGTCAGAGATATGGTCGCTTTTCCGCTCTTTTGTCATAGTAGCACTTGTCGTTAATATTAT
>CAZFWP010000105.1:0-5986 GCA_964522805.1 uncultured Synergistaceae bacterium
CAAGCTGAATGAGCTGTCTGCGCGTGCTGCGCTCGGAGCTACGGCAAAGGCGCCGCGGTGGGCGATTGCCTTTAAATTCCCGCCTGAAGAAAAGCTGACGCAGATAAAGGATATCGAGATAACCGTTGGCAGAACGGGAACTCTCACACCCACGGCTGTCTTTGAGCCGGTGCACCTCTCCGGCACGGTGGTCAAACGCGCCAATCTTCATAATCAGGATGAGATTGATCGCAAGGATATCCGTGTAGGCGATTTTGTTTGGGTGCGCAAGGCGGGGGAGATTATTCCCGAGGTTGTTAAGACGGAGTTTTCGCGGCGTTTGTCGGATTCTGTTCCCTACAAAATCCCCGAGGCCTGTCCAGTTTGCGGTTCGCACGCTACGAGACTTAACGATGAAGCGGCGGTAAAGTGCCCTAATGCTTCATGTCCGGCGCAGATAAAAGAAGGAATCGCTCATTTTGCTTCTCGCGGAGCGATGGATATCCGCGGTCTGGGAGATAAAATTGTGGCTCAGCTTGTGGAGAGCGGTAAAGTAAAAGATGTTGCCGACCTCTATTCGCTTGATGTCCCCACACTGATTCCTCTTGAGAGAATGGGCGAGAAGTCGGCGCAAAATATCGCAGATTCAATTGAAAGGTCAAAAAGCCGTCCTCTTTCGGCTTTGATTAACGCACTGGGAATTAGAAATGTCGGCGTACGCACTGCCAAAGATTTAGCGGAACGCTTTCGTTCCTTGGATAAGCTGCGTTTCGTTTCGGTGCATAACGAAAGCGATTTGGAGGCGACGGAGGGGATTGGCCCGATTATCGCAAAGTCCCTGCACGTCTTTTTTTCCGAGCCGCATAATGCGGCGGTAGTGGACCGCCTGCGGAATTTCGGTGTCAACTGCGAGATGGAAGAAGCTGCTGCGCCTCTAGGCGAGCTGCCTTTGACCGGCATTAAGTTTGTCCTCACGGGAGAGCTTTCCTCGATGACCCGAACAGAGGCAGCGGAAAAAATCTCCGCTCTTGGCGGTCAAACTGTCGAAAGTGTCAGTAAGAAGACAAATTACGTCATTGTCGGAGATAAACCGGGAAGCAAATATATCAAGGCCCAGTCTCTGGGCATAGAAATACTGGATGAAGAGGCTTTTTTGAATTTCTTGAAAAATGTATAATTAAGCTGATTTTCGCAAAAGAGAGGCACATGTGAGCGGATAAATATATATAATGCGCTTGTTTCTACAGGAGGGATTTTTATGATAAAGAAAATGGTCATGGACGAAGACCGTTTGAGAGAAGTTCTCGGATTTTCACGCATAGGTCTTCCCGAAGAAGAGTTTGCCGAGGTTTTGGACAGAGTAAACTCTGTGCTTCGCATGTGCGATGAGATGCAGGAGTTGGACCATGACAATGTGGAACCATTTGAGTGGGATATTAAAAAGGCCCCTGCCCGCAGAGAAGACGTTCCTGTTGTTTGGGGCGGGCGGGATGATTTTCTTGACGCCGCTCCGGTCAGAGACGGCGATTTTTTCCGTGTGCCGAGAATCATTGCCAAGGACGACGATTCTTCCGAAGATGAATTTGGGGAGGAATAAATGATGGATTTTTTCAGACTTTCCGCTAGAGAGATAGCTTCGGGAGTCGCCGCAAAGAAATGGAGTGCGGAGGCTGTCGTCAGATCCCACCTTGAGAGAATAAAAGCCTGTGACGGCGTCATCAACGCCGTGGTGACGCTGTGTGAAGAGAGCGCAATCGCTGACGCACGCAAAGTAGATGCTGCTATTGCCTGCGGCGAAACAGCCGGGCCGCTTGCGGGAGTGCCATTTTTGGCGAAAGACAATTTCTGCACCGACGGTATTGAGACCACCTGCTGCAGTAAGATGCTCAAAGGTTGGATTCCCCGCTATGACGCCACAGCTGTCAAGCTGATGAAAGAGGCCGGCGCTGTGCTGATGGGCAAGACAAACATGGATGAATTCGCCATGGGCAGTACCACAGAAAGCTCTATCTTCGGTCCCACTTCCAACCCGCGTGATACAGAAAGAGTCCCCGGAGGCAGCTCCGGCGGCAGTGCCGCCGCTGTCGCCGCCGGTTTTTGCCCCGTGGCCTTAGGCAGTGACACCGGAGGCTCGGTGCGTCAGCCTTCCGCCTTTTGCGGCGTACAGGGAATGAAACCATCTTACGGTCAGATCAGCCGCTATGGCGTTGTCGCCTATGCCTCTTCTCTGGACCAAGTTGGCCCGATAACCAGAAATATCGCGGACATGGCATTGGTTATGGATGTGCTGGCGAAGGCTGATGACAATGATACTACCTGTGACGCTTACGAAAGGCCGTCATTCAGTGCCGCGGCTGACAAGGAAGACCTTAAAGGCAAAAAAATAGCCATTTTGACGGGATTTGACCTTAAAAGCATTGATAAACCTTTGGCTGACGCCATCGCCACAAGTGCTGAATACTGCCGCGCAGCGGGAGCTGAGATAACTGAGGTTGAGCTGCCGATTACCGCCAAACACAGCGTTGCCTGCTACTACATGGCAGCTCTTGGAGACGCCAGTTCCAAACTGGCATGCTATGACGGCATGAGATATGGATTCCACGCTGACGGCAAAAACCTTGCTGATATGTACAAAAGGAGCCGTAATCAAGGCTTCGGCAAAGAAGTTCGCCACAGAATCCTCATCGGCACCTGCATTCTTACCAGGGGCTACTACGACAACTACTATGTCCCCGCCACCAAAGTGCGCCAAATGATCGCGGATGAATTAAAGGCCCTCTTCAAAGAAGTAGATGCCTTAATAATGCCGATATCACCGGCGTTGGCTTATAAAAAGGGACTTGTTGAAGAAGACCCTGTAAGGATATACCTCGGAGATGCTTTCTCATCAACAGCCAACCTCGCGGGGCTTCCCAGTATCAGTCTAAACGTAGGCTTTACGGAAGAGGGGCTGCCGACAAATGTGCAGCTGCTTGGTGGGCGCTTCCGCGACGATGAACTTCTAGCCGTGGCCTCAATAATTGAAAAAGAGGCTGGTTCTCCCGAGATAGCGTCACTTTGCTTTGAAGGAGGCTGCTAACAATGAAAAGAAAAATAGTCATCGGACTTGAAATACACCTTCAATTAAAGACCAAGACCAAAATTTTCTGCAGTTGTTCCACAGATTACATTGGCGCCACACCCAATACCAATGTCTGCCCCATTTGCCTTGCCGTACCTGGGACTCTGCCGCTTCTCAATGAGCATGCGGTCTCTTTGGCGGTGAGAATGGGACTGGGACTTCACTGTGAGATCAAGGACAACACACGCTTTCACAGAAAACACTACTTCTACGCAGACCTTCCCAAGGCCTACCAGGTGACACAGTACGAGCACCCCATTGCCGAAGGCGGCTACCTTGACATCATTGCCGACGGCAAAACCAAGCGTGTGCACCTGGATCACCTCCACCTGGAAGAAGATGCAGGAAAACTTGTGCATCCGACTACAGACGGACGCCTTGCCGGTGCGGCCTACTCTTTTGTGGACTACAACAGAGGCGGCATGCCGCTTTCAGAAATAGTCTCACAGCCCGACATGAACTCTGCCGCTGAAGCGATTGCCTACATTTTGCAAATACGCCAGTTGGCGCGCTACCTTGAAGTCTCAGATGGAGAGATGGAATCCGGCTCACTGCGAGTTGATGTCAACGTCTCCCTCTGCAACGATGACGGCAGCTTGGGCACCAGAGTGGAAATTAAAAATGTCAACTCACTCAAATCAATAGAGAGGGCGCTCGAATATGAGATTGCCCGCCAGAATCGGGTTCTTGACGAAGGCGGCGCTCTTGTGCAGGAGACCAGAATGTGGGACGATGCTTCCGGCGTCACACGTTCCATGAGAACCAAAGAGGGAGCGCGTGACTACCGCTACTACTTGGAAATGGACTTGGCGCCCATTGAAGCCAAGCCGGAATATGTCGCCAAAGTCAAAGAAAACCTGCCGGAAATGCCGTGGGACAAACGCGACCGCTTCATTGAACAATATGGGCTGTCACTCGAAGAGAGCCAGCAAATCACCGAACAGCGGGAGATGGCTGACTACTACGAAAAATGTGTTGCCTCAGGCGCCCCTGCGGCGAAAGCGGCAAATTGGATAAAAACAGAAATACAGCGCGTACTCAACGACAAAGCGCAGGACATCAAAACCTTCTCTCTCAAAGCAGAAACACTGGGTGAGCTCATCTCCAAAATAGAGAAAAAAGAGCTATCCAACACACAAGCCAAGGATGTCTTCGCCGCGATGGTAAACGACAGCATCTCGCTTGATGAGGCGCTGGAAAAGTGCGGTGCTTCAGGCGGAAGGCTTACGGGCGCCTCGCTTGAAGAGGTAATCAAAAAGATTTTTGATGCAGAGCCATCAGCCGTCGAGACTGTCCGTTCCGGTCAAGACAAAAAAGGCGCGAAGGTAAAATTCCTTCAGGGGCTGGTAATGAGAGAGGCTCGCGGTGCTGCCGATCCGGCTGAGGTGGCTTCTCTCGTGAGAACATTATTGCAATAGAACAAAAGTGCGGTGAGGACGATCTTGTCCTCGCCGTTTTATTTTTTATCAAAGATTGACGTAAGTGCCTATCAGAGGGTATTATCAACGAGTTGTTGCTGGCTTTCACCATATAATTCTGGATAACTTAATTTTGTACATCAATATAAAGTTTCAGGAGGAGTGAAAAACATGGGGACACGTAAACCGGAAGACATTCGCAGTATTGCTCTCATTTCACACGGCGGAGCAGGAAAGACATCTCTCAACGAAGCATTCATGTTTGATGCGGGACTTATTTCACGCATGGGCAAAATCGAGGATAAGAACACAGTTTCTGACTTTGATTTAGAAGAGCAGAAGCGTGGCATATCCATAAGCACCTCCCTGTCAACAATTCCTTATAAAGAAAAAACTTTATACATACTGGACACACCGGGCTTTGCCGACTTTGTCGGTGAGCAGCGTTCAGCCATGAGAGTCGCCGACGGGGCCTTGGTTCTTGTCAACGCCACGGCGGGAGTAGAAGTTCAGACTCAGTCAGTATGGGCTTTTGCGGAAACATTTGAAACCCCGGCTATATTTTTCATCAGTAAAATGGATCGTGAGCACGCGGATTTTGACAGCGTTGTCTCCGACATACAAGAAAATATCTCCGACCGTGCGGTACCTCTATACATTCCTATAGGCAAAGAGCTGAATTTTAAGGGAGTTGTAAACGTACTGACCGGCAAGGCATACACATACAAAGGCGATGGAAGCAAAGATTACGTTCAGGGCGAAGCTCCAGCTGATATGGCGGACGCTGTTGCCGCTGCGCGCGAAACATTGGTGGAGCGTGTTGTCGAAGCCGATGACGACGTAATGATGCGTTACCTTGACGGCGAAGCCATCTCTACAGAAGAAATTTTGCCGCTGCTGCGCAAAGCCGTTTGTTCCAGATCAATCTACCCGATTATCCCCGGCTCCTGCACCGCCAACATTGCAGTGCCTCAGCTTATGGACGCCATTGTCGAATACATGCCCTCGCCCAAAGACATGCTCAAGCGCGCGGCGCTCAAAGGCGATGAAGTCGTCAACATCCCGCCTGATGAAAACGGACACTTCCTTGGTTTTGTATTCAAAGTCATGGTTGACCCCTATGTGGGCAAACTCTCCTTTGTCAAAGTTTTCTCGGGAAAACTTAAGGGCGACCAGAGCGTATATAACGTCACCGAAGGTGAAGAAGAGCGCATTGGCTCCTTCCGTTTCATGAAAGGCAAAGACAGCACTGAAGAAAAAGAAATTGTCCTGGGCGACATTGTCGCAATACCCAAACTGGAAAGCACTATAGCCGGAGACACACTTGGCGTTAAGGGTGAAGTGCTCAAGTTCCGCCCCATACAGTTCCCCAAACCCGTCTACAGCGTAGCCGTCATGCCCAAGAGCCGCGCTGATGAAGACAAACTTGGCAACGCCATCACCAAGACGCTCAAAGAAGACAGAACAC
>CAZFWP010000106.1:0-5979 GCA_964522805.1 uncultured Synergistaceae bacterium
TCCCTACACGACGCTCTTCCGATCTACCCTTTGGGGTGATGCGGCTGATGGAAATGTTGAGACATCTGAATTTAATTTAAGAGGAAATGTCAGAGGAAAATTTCCCCAAAAGAACGCTGACCTGATCGCTGAGTCTCTAAAATGGAAAAAGGCGGCAAATGATAAAAACGGTATTATAGAAGCCTTTGTTAATGTTCGTTTGACAAGGGGCTCCGCTGACCGTCTTAATGCTCAGTATGTCCGCTGGGAGAGCGGCACGGAAAATTATCGAGCGCGCGGACGTGTTGACGCTGTTAGTTTGGGTAAAGTCATCAAAGCTGAAGAAGTAGGACGTCTTAACGGCAAGTTTTGGGGCAGAAAAGTTACCCGCTATGAGGATAAAACCAAAAATATCAGCCTTGCCGCCGATGTTGTTGACGGCGAACTTCGCGGTGATCATATTAAAGAGGTCATTGCCTCGGGCTCAGTTGTCATTGACTATATAGATAAAGCGGGGCTTAAAACCGTTGTAAAAGGCAACAAAGCTGTCTATTCGAAGGAGCGCGGCACGGTTGTGATTTCAGGCAGTGCCAGCGCCGTACGCAGTGACGGTAAAGTCGTTACCGCCGACAGCCTTGTGCTATATGAGGAAACAAAGAATATTGAAGCAATCGGGCGATCAAAATTGACATTTGATTTGCCGCCGAGTAAAGATAAAGAAAAAAACAATGATAAGCCCGCTGTGAAAAGCGACGGCGGCAGGTAGCGAATGATGGGAAATACCGAAGCGGGAATACTGAAAGCGGATCATCTGGTGAAGACCTTTAATGGGCGAAGAGTCGTAAACGATGTCTCTATCAATATTCGCAAGGGTGAGATAGTAGGTTTGCTAGGGCCGAACGGAGCGGGAAAGAGTACCACCTTCTATATGATTGTGGGAAGGATACTCCCCGAAAGCGGCACTGTTTATGTAAATGACCTCGATGTTTCGTCGATGCCAATGTACGAAAGAGCTAGAGTCGGGCTGGGGTATTTGCCGCAGGAAGCATCAGTTTTCCGTAACCTCACTGTGCGTCAGAATCTTGATTTGGTACTTGAGGAATCGGGTGTTCCCGCAAAGCAGAGGGCTGACAAAATAGCTTCTTTGCTTAAGGATTACGGCATCGAACACCTGAGTGATGTTCAGGGAGTATCACTTTCCGGGGGAGAGCGGCGCCGTGTGGAGATTGCCCGATGCCTGGCTCTCGAACCGTCCTTTATTCTTCTTGACGAGCCATTCAGCGGTATAGACCCCATCGCGGTAGCGGACTTACAGACAATAATCAGGAATTTAAGAGACCGTGGATACGGTGTTCTTTTGACAGACCATAATGTCAGAGAGACCCTCTCTATTACAGACAGAACTTATTTAATCCATGACGGACGCGTCTTTCTTCATGGTTTGCCGGACGAAATCGCCAATAACCAGCAAGCGAAGAAGTTCTATCTCGGCGAAGATTTTTCTTGGTAGAGCAACGGAATATGAATAGCAACGAAAACCTCTCCGGTATGGTAAGACATGCCATGCGAATGATGGTAGGGACTCTTGCAAGCCGTGTTCTTGGTCTAGTGAGAGAGATGCTGACAGCAGCTCTGTTTGGTGCCACCCGCCAGCTTGATGCCTTTTATGTTGCTTATACTCTGGCGAACTTAGCGCGTCAGCTGCTTGCGGAGGGGGCTCTATCTGCCTCATTCGTTCCTGTTTTTTCTCGGACTTTTAGCACGAGAGGCAAAGACGCCGCTCGTGAGCTGGCGAGAGAAGCTCTTAGCGTGCTTCTTATCGGCGGCGCTTCCGTGGTGGCTTTGGGGATAATTTTTGCGCCTTTATTTGTCGGTATTATGGCTCCGGGCTTCACCTCTGACGGACGTGAACTGGCTATCTCACTTACTAGGATGATGTTCCCTTTCTTGATTTTAGTTTCGGTCGGGGCTCTGGCGATGGGAGTCCTCAACAGCATGGGCAGTTTCTTTGTGCCGGCCGTAGCTCCGGCTCTGAGCAACATCGCCTACATATTGTTTTTGTTTGCGACAATGAAACATCTCTCCGTTTGGAATCTTGCAACAGCTGTCCTATTGGGCGGATCCTGCCATATGCTGATGCAATGGTATTGGTGCGGGCGCATGGGAATAAGGCTGACGCCTTCAATTCCTCGCCGTAACAACCCCGAACTTCGCAGCATGATGACGCTTTTTCTGCCATATGCCGCAGGGTTGTCGCTGAACCAAGTCAACCCTGTAATCAGCCGTATGATGGGCTCCTTCCTGGAAGGCGGCTCTATTTCTGTCCTTAACTATGCCGACAGAGTTCTGCAGCTGCCATTAGGACTTTTTGTCATCGCAATATCACAGGCGGTGCTGCCGATGCTTTCAAGACAGAACCCAGGCGATACAGCGGGTTTTCGCGATTTTATCCGTGATGCGCTGCGGTTCAACCTTTTTGTTGTTTTACCTGTGGCGGTGGGACTTTTTGTCGTCTCTGATGAAGTTATCCACTTACTGTTTTTCAGAGGGGCTTTTTCAGAATGGGCGTGGCACGCCACGGCTACAGCTTTGGCGCTGTACGGGCTAGGGCTTCCTGGTATGGCCAGCAGCACTGTCATACTAAGAGCCATGTACGCGCGCAGAATGCCCAAGGCAGCCGTGATGGTCACTGCTGTTACCGTTGCTGTTAATGTTTGCGCGAGCTTGATACTAATGCCTATATTTAAATATGCCGGTCTGGCTGCTGCTACCGCCATAGCTTTTACCTGTGCCAGTGTTTACGGCTGGTGGGCGCTGTCACGCAACCTTAATGAAAAAATCAATATTTTTGATCGCCGATGGACGATGAAAATGGTGATCTCTTCCGGATTGATGTTGTTGATTTTGGTTGGTATAAGACTTATTTTACCTTACCCGCATGAATCGGCTATTTTGATGCGAATATTATGGATTACAGGCGCTATGATTATCGCAGCATCGGTGTACACAGCTTCAACAGTGTTTTTGCACTGCTCTGAGTGGCAGTGGATACGCGGTGCTCTAAAAAATAAAAAAAAATCTGATACTGCTGATTCTAAAGAATAAATAAGGGGGATGTCGCAATGAAAAAGACATTACTATATGGTTTGGCAGTTATTGTTACTCTTGCACTGGCATCATGCGCTTTCGCAGCGAGAATCTCTCCTGATGTTGCCAAGCTTCTTGATTCACGGCAGATAAACTGTTGGGTTGAGGGAGAACTGTTGGGCGACATAGTTCTTGGTTCCAGGGGGTCAATCCAATTTATTTATCTCGACGAGGCAATGTCTCTTGCCATTAGAGACGACCATACTCTCGCACCGTGGGTTGACGATATGAACCAGTACTATGGCTCTGCGGGCACAAACAAAAAGGCTCTCTTTGTAGTTCAACTGGAGAGTAATAAGCCTTGGAATGTGGAAATTTCCAAATTCAAAGTGGGTAACTACAGTCCCAAGATGGAGGACATTCTTTCTCCAAGCTGGAGGAATCCTATTGGCAGCCTTGCTTCGGGAGAAAAGGGACAATTTGCCTTTGTTGTGCCGATCACAGAACTAAAAAGTGGAACAGAGATAATGGTAGGCTATGGCGATGACCTGGTAAAGTGGAGAGTGCCGAAATAAATGCATACCTACAAATGCGCCGGGTGTGGGCATACTTTTAAAACAGAAGATTTTGCGGAAAAATGTCCCAAGTGCCGGTGTCGGATTTTAATACATAAAGACGGCGAAAGCCGAAAGAAAAAAAGCTGCGACTGCGGCGGGAACTGTTCCTCATGCGGAGGCTGCTGTCACTGATATTTTGCCTCACTGACGTTACTGGAGGAAATACAAAATGAGCCACAAAAAATTTATAACTCTCGCTATCGAATCAAGCTGTGATGACACGGCTATTGCTGTAATGGACGGAGAATATAATGTTCTCTCCGCTGCCTTGTCCAGCCAGATAGACTCTCATTCAAAATACGGGGGAGTTGTTCCCGAATTGGCCTCTCGTATGCATCAGGAGGCGATTATGCCACTGTTGAAGGACGTCCTGGCAAAAGCCAATATTACCGACCCCAAAAACGAGATAAATCTTATTGCAGTAACGTCTGGTCCCGGGCTGATGGGGTCTCTTCTCGTAGGTGTGATGACGGCTAAAGCGCTTGCACAAGGTTGGGAAATTCCCTTAATTGGAGTCAACCACTTGGAAGGGCATATTTTTGCTAATGTGGCTGCGAACAAAGATTTAACCCCTCCGTTTGTCTCTATGGTTGTATCCGGCGGGCACACAGAAATTATACATGTGCGCGGTTTCGGTGACTACGAACTTTTGGGTTCAACAAGGGACGATGCTGCCGGTGAAGCCTATGATAAAATTGCTAAAATACTCGGACTTGGCTACCCCGGAGGACCAATAATAGACAAACTAGCAAAAACGGGTAATCCTGACGCTTACCCTCTGCCTGTTCCTCTGTCGAACACTGACCTTGTTGAATTTAGTTTTAGCGGCCTCAAAACAGCGGCTGTTACGCTTCTGCAAAAAGCGGAGCGCAATGGCATCTCCATTTACCCTGAAGATTTTTGCGCCTCCTTTCAAAAAGCTGTCATTGCCTCACTTACAGGAAAAGTGCAGCTAGCTCTGAAAAATACCGGAGTGAAAAAGCTAACCTTGTCCGGCGGCGTCGCGGCGAATTCCGGCCTCCGCTCTGCTTTAGGGGAGCTTAGCGCTAAGCGCGGCATTGAACTTTTTTTGCCTCCTGTCTCAATGTGCACGGATAACGCGGTGATGATAGCGGCAGCAGGGTATAACGCTTACGGCCGCGGCGCAATTAGCGACGTATCTCTCTCTCCTAACCCTTCATGGGAGATATGGTAACCCTCATACGACATAAGCATCATTTACTCACGTGCCAGAGCACGTGAGTTTTTTTATTGAAACGCAAATATATGCTTGCTTTTTAGCGCAATACGATATATTATTATCGATATTAAAATACCATGTTTGGGGGATTGAAGATGGCGAAGACAGCCGGAGCTCCACTTTCTATTTCTAGGCAGACTCTTCAAAGGTTGCCGCTCTACCTAGAGTTTTTACGGAAATATAAAGAGGACGGGAATGTTAACGTATCCTCTGCGGTGATGGCGTCCGCACTTGCTCTTCACCCTGTGCAGGTTAGAAAAGATGTAGCCTCTGTCAGTACTGTAGACGGCAATCCACGTATTGGCTTTGGCCTTGACACGCTGATAAACGACATTGAAGATTTTCTCGGATATAACAATGTAACCGAGGCTGTTCTTGTCGGAGCAGGCAATCTTGGGATTGCATTGCTTTCTTATAAAACTTTTGAAACTTGCGGAATTCAGATAATAGCCGCTTTTGACAGCGATAAGTCGAAAATAGGGCTCAGTGTCCATGGAAAAGAGATTCTTGACTCTGCGAAGATTACAGACATGTGCCGGCGTTTTAATGTGCACATCGGCATCATTACAGTCCCAGCCGAGCAGGCGCAGATGGTTTGCGACTGCATGAGAGCAGGGGGTGTGCTTGCTATTTGGAACTTCGCTCCAGTTAAGCTGGCTGTGCCAGAGAATGTTATTGTCCATAATGAAAACTTAACAGCATCGCTTTCGGCTCTTTCCAGTATGCTTAGGCAAAGAAAATCACATAACAAATAATTAACAGTAGCCTGTTTTTCGGTGTCAAAAGGAGTACACGTTTTTACTGACGTGTATGCTGTTGGGTCATTGTCATTAATGTAACAAAAATATATAGGGAAAAGAGATGTTGCGCTGTGAGTGAAAAATTTGATTTTACGGCGGTTAACGAAATTTTATCGGTTCATGCTTCAAACAGAGCCGCTGTAATTGCGATTCTGCAAGATATCCAAGAACATTATCGTTATCTGCCGAAAGAAATTTTTCCTTATCTTTCTCAAAAGCTTGGCATCAGCCAGGCCCGTGTTTACAGTGTCGCCAC
>CAZFWP010000107.1:0-5873 GCA_964522805.1 uncultured Synergistaceae bacterium
TTCCGATCTTCTTTGCATGATTCAGAAAAATCCTGAGAAATTACCATACATCTGCCTTCATTTTCGTCTAATACAAAGACTTCGGGACAAAGTTGGGCGCACACACCACAGCCGATACATTCATCAAGGTTGACCTTTATGCTCATGGTATGGTCACCTCCCTTCCAGCGTGAAATTTTACGCTATGATTTGTAAAACGTCAAATGCTTTTTGATAAAAAATAATTATGCGGTAACTTTTAATTTTCCTGTTCCGTTCTCATGAGAAAGAGTAAGTAAAGAGCGGTATTCCGGCACTGCTTTGGTTTTGGGTTCTTCCGAGGCAATAAAGATGCCGACGCCGACAACTTCCGCATCAAATTGCCGTGCCATAAGCAGCATACCGGCAGCAGTACTCCCTCCTCTCATAAAATCATCTACAATAAGCACACGGCAGCCTTTCTTTAGCTGCTTTGTGCCAATATACATCGTCTTCACGTCTCCGTTGGCAGAGGGATAGTGTACCCCAACGGCGGAGCCGTCGCTCGGGCGGTTACGGAAGCGGCAGACAGCTAGGGGAACGCCCAGAGCATAAGCGGCAAACATTGCTATGGGAATGCCTTTTACTTCCGATGTCATCACCACATCAGGATCTGAACCTGTGAACATCGACGCCATTGCATGCCCCAGAGACAGAGCTGTTTCTGGGTTGAAGATCAAGTCACTGTAATATATCAGCCCTCCCGGCAAATACCTTTCGGGGTCGGTGAGTTTAGCAGCGATAACGTTGAGAATCTCCGCTCGATATGAATCGGTGCATGACGGAACAAATCTAGCTCCTCCGCTGCGCCCCCTGTCAACCTGCATCTGCCCGAATCCTTCGGCAGACATTGCGGAATTAATCACTTCCACATCATCACTGATAACAGTCTTTGAAACATTGAATTTGCCGGCAAGGTCCGTAAGTGATACCAACTTGGACGGACACAGCATAAATTTAGCCGCCAGCCGAACAAGTCTTTCGGTTCTTTGACCCCTCATTACAATCACTCCAATTTTGAAGTTTTTAATATCCAATTTTCATTTTGATACATTTCAACCGCCCTATCAGCAGAATCGTTATCGCCGCAAACAGCAAAATAAGCACTGCCGCTGCCGCACAGTCCCCAAGCCAAAGCGCCTGAATCTTTTGCTATTTTGCCGGCACAGCTATATTCAGAGTGCTCCTTTGTCAGGGGAGCAAGGAAATCGTTCGGCAGGAGTCCTATATAATTTTTTCTTGTTAATAATTCATGCACTTCGCGCGCTTCAGCTTCAAAATCCCCCGCACTCACGGTAATATTATTTTCCAAACGGTAAACGTCAAGTTTTTTATATGCCTCTGCCGTTTGGGAACTCCATTTAGGAAAAACTAGTACCCAAATCAAACCGGGAATTGAGGGCATCTCCCTTAATTTTTCTCCTACACCGGAGGCAATCGCCGTATCATAAGATGAAGCGAGAAAGACCACATCTGCTCCAAGCTGCGCAATTACCGCAGCAGAAAGAGGAAAAGCATATTTTTCCGATATCCACCTGATTGCGGCTGCGGCATTGCCGCTTCCCGCTCCGATACCGCTTCCCGCTGGATAATGCTTTTCAAGCCGCATACGTAAAGGAGGAACGGCACAACCCAAGCTTCTCATTAGAGCCACTGCTTTAGTAACAAGATTTATTCCCATGAGATTGAAACCGTCTACGTCAAGAACATCTCCTATATTTTCATCGTCAGATGAACATATTGTCAACCCCTCTATGGCTTTTTTTTGCCAAAAGAGCGAGTAAATATTATGATATCCGTCATCTCTCGGAGATAGGACCCTCAACGTTAAATTAATTTTTACTGGACAGAACAATTTTTCCCGCAATTAACAGCGCCTCCGATAAAAAAATAAGCCCTGGCTTATGCCAGGGCGAAAACTCGTTAATTGTTACAAGAGACACTCGCCGCTTGGTTCAATGTGTATTTCCACTTCACGTGTCAAGATGTCAGCATAGCTGAAAGAAACAGTGCTCTGCTGCGATTCGATGTAGACGGTGAAAAGACTTGGATATGTTTCCTTGATAATTCCAGAACGTTCCTCCATCTTGCGCCTCCCATTGGCAGCTCTGTAGCTGACTTGGGAGCCTTTGTGCTGACGCACCAGTTCTCTGATTGATTCAATTGTAATTCGCGCCATACACTTCACCCCTTAAAATATTATTCTTTCATTATACAATGAATATTCAAATATTTCAAGGTTTTCACTATTTATTATTAAACTTGTTACTTAAATGTAATCTACCTACTTTGCAAATAAATCGGAGACGGCTATTTTTTCAATAGAATTCGCTTATCCCCCACCCTACGGGTGATACCTTTGCTGTCAAAATATTCCAGTAACGGCAAGGAATATTTGCGGCTGCTGCCGGTCAAATCGCGTACAACCGCAAGGGTGATGTCACCATCAATACTTTTTAGTTTGTCCCGAAAATCTTCCGCTATCTCTGATAAGAGCAGAAATCCTGCGCCAATAATTACCAGTTCTTTGCGCTCTTTCATATATGCGATAATCCTCGTCATATCGCTTTGGCTAATCTTCAGTATTGACGATGTCTCCTCAATGGTGGGCATTGAGTATCCGGCTGCCTTGATGCGGTCTCTTACAGCGGAAACATTAGCCAGAAACAGAGACTCGTCAAAGGGAGCAAAATCGTTCAAGCGCACCCGGTCGTCATCGATAGTTATCCAGGACAGTCTTTGCATCAGCTTCAAAAGTTCTTTGATAAATTTAGCTTCGCTAATCGATAAGGCACGTCCTGCCTCGTCAAAGTCCATACCTTTGCGTTCTGGGTGGTCTTTATGAAATTTTGCCAGCACCGCAAGCAAGGTCTCACGCAGCTCTTCAAGTTTATTCATAGAGACAATCGTTGTATCTGTGGTCTTAATTACGCCAATCCTGCCTTTCATTTCAAGGCTGGAAATATTACCGCGGATCTCGGAAATGTCAGCTTCCATGAGAAAGAGCAAATGTTCCATTTTTATCATACCTTTGTATTCCAGAAGTGCCCTAAGCCATTCTTTGCTGTCAGTATCTCCGGATATCTCAGTAAGGTATTTTATCAAAGCGCCTTTAGTGGCTTTGTTTTTCGGGCGTTCTCCCAAGGGCAGCAAAACAACACCGCCCGCAACTGTGTGAAGGGGGCTGTACGTTCTCAAGATGAATCTGCTGTTGAGCGAGACCGTCAGAGGCTCCTCTGGAAGAAGCTGCGCTACGGCGCACTCTCCAGGAGCAATTTTATCTCTGTCAAGAAGTGATATTCTTACAACAACATCGGAGGTGCCTACATGGAGGCGCAGCCTCTGCCAGTGTTCCAGTGCCTCGGGAAATGACCGCAGCACACGGACTTTGACATCAATACACTCTGTAGGCGAGAAGTGCCCTTTGGCGGCAATGACATCTCCGCGCCTGACATCTTCAAGAGAAATGTTTGCCAAGTTAACGGCCACACGCTGTCCCGCAGAGGCGGATTGCACCGATTCACCGTGAACTTGTATGGAACGAACTTTGGCAATGGTTTTTGCCGGCAATACCTCAAGTTCATCACCCTCGCACAGCACACCGTTAAAAGCGGTACCGGTAACAACCGTGCCAAATCCGGAGATATGAAAAGCTCTGTCCACAGGAAGGAAAAAGGCACCCTTTCTGCTTTTTTGCGTTGTTGAATCTACGAGGTGCTGCAGAACGTTTTTAAGTTCCTGAAGTCCTTCACCGGTCATCGCCGATACCGGTACAATCGGACAGCCTTCAAGAAATGTGCCGCTTATAAGCGAGATAACGTCATCTTTAGCCAGTTCCAGCATCTCTTCATCGACAAGGTCAACTTTGTTGATAACGGTAATGCCGTTTTTTATGCCGAGCAGAGTCAGAATTTCCAAATGTTCTTTAGTCTGGGGCATAACTCCGTCGTCTGCGGCGATTACAAGCATTACAGCATCGATACCTGCGGCTCCGGCGACCATTTGCCTGATAAATTTTTCATGTCCGGGAACATCAACAATACTCACCGTTTTGCCTGAAGGGAGCAGAAGAGGGGCAAAACCGAGTTCTATGGTCATGCCTCGTTTTTTTTCCTCCGTTAGCCGATCACAGTCAACTCCGGAAAGCGCTCTGACAAGGGCCGTCTTGCCATGGTCAATGTGTCCGGCAGTGCCGATTACAAAAGGATATTCTCCCGTAGCCATGGTTTATCCCTTCTGCTCTGAAGGTGCGGCAAATATTTCCGCAAAGGCGCCAATTATCAGCTTTTCGTCATTAGCCCTCATTGTACGTACATGAAAAAGCAGTCTGTCATCAGAAGCCCCAGTGACAATCGGCATAGAGCCCAAACGCAGCCGCTCCGCCAAGCGCCCGGCACTGCCGAGTTCTGGCAGGCGCAGCGATACAGCGTAGCCTTTAAGTTCTGACTGTGGGAAAGTGCCGCCGCCAACCGCATCGTTTGTCTCGACAACAGAAATAAAGACCGAGCGGAGTTTTGTCGTGGCAAAGTAATTTTTTAATTTTCTGCTGAATAATGCGGCCTTTTTCTTCAGCTCTGCCGGATCCGCGAATACCATCGAAAGAGTGGGAATGTCTTGAGCTGCTCCCTTGAGATATAGGCGTAATGTTGCCTCGAAAGCAGCTAAAGTCATCTTGTCAACACGCAGAGCGCGAAGCAGCGGATATGTTCTTAATTTATCAATAATAGCGGCAGAACCGACAATAACTCCTATTTGCGGTCCTCCAAGAAGTTTGTCCCCTGAGAAAGTCACAATATCAACGCCTGAGGCCAGGCACTCTCGGACTGTTGGGTCGTTTGTCAATCCCGCTTCGCTTGTATCTACTAGCATTCCGCTGCCGAGGTCTTCCATAAATATCAGTCCGTGCCTGCGAGCAAGAGAAGAAAGTTCATCCCTTGGCACAGAGGAAGTGAAGCCGGTAATGCGGTAATTTGATGGGTGTATTTTCAGCAGCATGGAGGTTTCTTCAGTAATAGCAGAGCTATAGTCTTTGAGGTGAGTCCTGTTTGTCGTGCCTACGTCCACCATTTTTGTCCCTGACAGAGACATAATATCGGGAATTCGAAATGATCCGCCGATCTCAACAAGCTCTCCGCGTGAAACAATAGCCTCTTTGTCTTTCGCTAAAGCACCTAGTGCGAGGATAACAGCTCCGGCATTGTTGTTAACCACAATTGCGGCCTCCGCTCCAGTAAGGCGGCATAGCAGCCACTCGACATGGTCGTTTCTATGTCCGCGCTGCCCCTCTTCAGGAGAGTATTCCAGTGTATTATAGCTTCCGGCGATATCGTTAACAGCCTTGATCGCCGAGTCTGCAAGCAGAGACCGTCCGAGGTTTGTGTGCAAAACAACGCCGGTAGCGTTGACCACCCGTCGCAGAGTAGGTTTGGCTTTGACGGCAATGCGTTTTTTAGCTTCACGGATAATACTGTCTGTATCAAATGCCAAATCAGGTTTGTCCTGTATTTTTTTTCTGTATTCAGCAAGAATCGCACTGATGATGGCTTTTACTGTTTCACGCCCTATTTCTGACTCATATTCCGCAATCCAAGTCTGAGACAATAGTTTGTCCATAGACGGTATTCTTCTCATCGCGTTCTGGATTTCTTCCTTCAAGGAAAATCCCCCTGTCATCATGTTTATCTTTTTTATTATCACCGCATGTTTTTGTTATTATAACGGCAAAATAATTTTGTGAAAAAGGTGTTTTAGACCAGTTCCGTCCAAATAGCGTTTGCCACTCTCATACCTTTTTTTGTCAGAGTAGTTTTTTGTTCATCAATTGTATAAAGATCACGAGGAAATGTTTTCAAAGT
>CAZFWP010000108.1:0-5871 GCA_964522805.1 uncultured Synergistaceae bacterium
CCCGCGATCTACACAGGCGACGACACTCTTTCCCTACACGACGCTCTTCCGATCTTTCCGCCTTCAGCAAGGCTCTTTTAGCAGCTAGAGGTGCCGTTTCAAAATTACCGCCAATACCGATGCCGATAACTGTCGGCGGGCAGGGATTAGGCCCGGCAATTTTCACGGTTTCAACAACCATGTTTATGATCCCCTCAACACCGTCTGCCGGTTTCAGCATAGCAATTCTGCTCATGTTCTCACTTCCCATGCCTTTCGGGCTGACGGTTATTTTAAGAGCATGTCCGGGAACTATCTGCCAGTGAATAATTGCCGGGGTGTTGTCGCCGCTGTTTTTTCTGTTAAAGAGTGGATCTAAAACCACGGACTTGCGCAAGTAGCCCTCTTGATACGCCTTACGAACACCTTCGTTAATTGCTTCCGTAACAAACCCGCCTTTGATGAGCAGATCCTGTCCCGCTTCAACAAAGACTACGGCCATGCCGCAGTCCTGGCATATCGGCATACCTCTGTCAGCAGCCAGTTCAGCGTTTTTTAGGATGTCTGAAAACGCCTGGCGCGCCAAAACTGTTTTTTCTCTGTTGGCCGCTTCGGCAATTAGCTCTTTCAGCTTTGGCGGCAGAATCAGGTTCGCTTTGAGGGTCAGAGCAAAGACCAGCTCAGTAACTTCTTCCGTATTTATTTCATAGCAGTCAGACATTGTTTACCCCCTCTATATCTTCCCTCTCTTACGCAGCCCAAAGTAAAAATGGACAACAGCCGCAAGATTGAATAACACGATAAATATAAGCGCCACTCTGTGCCCTTCCGCGGAAAACCTCCCGTCAGTAACAGGATAGCAGTTGAGTACCAGCCCGATAAACCACTGAGTGAAAAATGAGGCTAAAAAAATCGCGAAATTAAGCAGCGAGAGTGCGCGTCCTACTTCGTTGGCAGCAAAAAGGTTCCTCATCAGCGCAAAAGATATCATCACCATTGTGGAGAAGAACATTACTATTCCCCACATCCAAGCCACGGAGGCATCGTTACAAAAGGCTATCACCGCAATGAGGAAGGTTAAGAAAGTGCCGGAAAAAAGGTAGATCTTCTCATCAGAGACCAGTTGGTTTTTTCTGAACCAGTCTGCAAGTACTCCATTTAAAAAGTATCCCGCCGCAGCTCCGATGCCGGCGGCCATCATGAAGGATCCTCCACGTGATTCGCTCATAGATGCCACATCACGCATCCATGGGCCGATCCATAGGTATATATAGCCGAACATCACGCTTTGTCCGGCAATGGCAACTGGGGCAATATACCAGAAACGCGGGTCTTTTAAGAAGTGCATCATTTCCAAAAGCAGAGTGCAAAAACCCACAGAGCTGCTCTCCGAGGCTTTTTCACGAGAAGGGACAACAAGCCAAATCAGTGCTGCAGCTGCCAATGTCAAAAGGGCCAGAAGCATAAAGAAGGAGCGCCAAGGCATGATGCCGATAGCCCATAGAACCGGCTGTGTCGCCACAATGCCGCCGATGCCTCCAGTAAGGCACTGAATGCTGAATGCCAGCGGCAGCCTCTCTTTGGGCAGCCATTCCGTATAGGCTTTAAAGGCCGACATTAAGCAGCCCGACATTCCTACTCCCAGTACTGCCCGCGAAATTATCAGATGCCCCATTGATTGAGCGAGGGAAAAGATTAATACACCCACAGCAGCCAGCAGAAGAAAAGGAGCCAGCGTTTTACGTGCGCCGTATCGGTCTAGAAAAACTCCTAAGGGAAACTGTGTCATACCGAAGAATATCAGATACACAGATGTCATAAAGCCCAAGTCTGCGGGGGTCAGGGAAAATGTATCTGTCAGTATGGGTGACATAATCGCATTAGCACTTCCAAGAAGCACCGACATAAAATGCGCAATGCCAAACGGGATAAAAAGTCTCAAAAAAAGAGGAGACAAAAACGTCTCTGTCTGTCTGTTCAAGCTGCCGCCAACCCCTTACTGCAATTGATATTTTTTTATTATATCGCATTTAACCTGATAAATTCGCCTGCAACAAAAAAATCACCGCTCTTTTCCGCGGTGATTTTTAATAGCTAGATGCGAGTTGCTGATTATTTAGATACAGACGCTTCATACGCTTTTTGGGCAATGGGAGTAATCTTTTTATCGGCGGCGCTGATTAAGTATAGGTCATAATAGTTGGCGCTCTGACGCGGTTTCTCACTTGTTTTATGGGCGGAAATATAAATATCCCCCTTTGTTCCATAGGCGGCGTAGCCGGTGCAGAAATCTGCGGGAGAGATTCGAACTGTTTTCTTTTCCTTCAGCTTATATTCATAAGTAATGCCTTTAAGTGGTTCAAGCGCCACTGAGGCCTCGCATCTGCCGCACTTTTCATTGCTCTGCTCAACAGAGAAGAGCCATGAATTGCCGTCCGCAGAAGAGGAGAACCTAATGCTGCTGTCGATCATAGCGTGTTTGGAGAATATCGCTGACATGGGGATAGCGTCCACCTGTTTTCCGTCCGCCGCGGAAAATTTATAGATGTATTTTAGGTCATTGCCATAGATGTATTCCCCGTTGTGAGACCAAAATGGCGAGTATACATCGGAATAGAGCTGTTTTTTCTTATCAGGCGGAGTTAGTTTTACCGCGACGGTCTTGGTGCTTTTTTTCTCGGTGTCATAAATTCCCGGAAGCCATTTTTTCTCTTGGTAGTATTGGTTAAAGAGTATTTTTTTACCATTGGGAGACCATCTCGGGGCATAGTTGTTTGTGCCGGGAATGTGTTTAAGGATATTATTTTTTTTTGCAGCAATATCATATACGGCAATGTATCTTTCATTGGGGGCATCATCAGATACCCAGGTATAGGCTATCTTGCTGCCGTCGGGGGATATTTCGGCATCATAGCCAATAAAAAGCTTCCGCTCGTTACGTCCGTCTCTGTCCGACATCATCACATAGTTGTCCGTGCCGATCCAGCGTTCATAGACAACGGTTCCGCCATCTGCCAGTGCCTGCCTGACGGCGAATAGGGAAATAAACGCGGTAAACAACAACAATATTTTATATTTCATGAGAAACCTCCTTCAATGTTTACTTATACATATTCTGGCTGGTATCGTACGAGGCAGCAACGGTAATACTCACAAAAAATTCAGCATAAAAAACGGCCTCCCACGGTAAATCCGCGAGAGACCGTCAATTACAGTGAGGCAAAGCCTCAATAAATTTTACTTAGTAAGAAGCGTAAGCATTGCTCCGGCTGCGACTGCTGTACCGATAACACCGGCAACGTTGGGTCCCATAGCGTGCATAAGAATGTAGCTTCCGGGAAATTCTTTGGATACAACCTTCTGGCAGACACGGGCCGCCATAGGAACGGCGGAGACACCAGCTGCACCAATAATGGGGTTGATTTTTCCTCCGGAAACAACTTTCATTATCTGTCCGAAGCATACACCGCCGGCAGTACTAAAGACAAAGGCGATAAGTCCGAGAGCTATAATTTTTATTGTTGCGATCGTAAGGAATGATGCGGCACTCATTGTAGCGCCAACTGAAATTCCCAGGAAAATTGTTGTTGCATTAAGTACTTCATTTTGAGCCGCAAGAGAGAGTCTCTCCGTGCAGCCGCATTCACGCAGAAGATTTCCGAACATCAGCATTCCTACAAGGGGAACTGACGCAGGCAAAACAAGTCCGCAAGCTATTGTTGAGACGATAGGGAAGAGGATGCGCTCTGTCCTGGTAACAGGGCGAAGCTGCTCCATCTTTATCGAGCGGTCCTTCTTTGTCGTAAGAAGTTTGATAACAGGAGGCTGAATAAGCGGAACTAGGGACATGTAGCTGTAAGCAGCGACCGCAACCGCAGGGAGAATCCCCTTCGCGAGCTTAGCACAGAGGTAGATGGCTGTGGGGCCGTCAGCTCCGCCAATTATTCCTATTCCTGCCGCTTCCTGAATTGTAAAGCCCATAAACATGGCACCGATAACAGCGAAGAAAACACCTATCTGCGCCGCGGCACCGAGAAGAAATGTGATTGGGTTAGCAAGCAGTGGTCCAAAGTCAGTAAGGGCGCCGATACCCATAAATATAATGACGGGATATAGCTCATGGTCTATACCAAATTTTACAAAATACAGGAATCCGCCTGGGTCAACGATCCCCGAAAGGGGAAGGTTGACCAGGAGGCATCCAAAAGCAATCGGCATTAGCAGCAAAGGCTCAAAGCCTTTTGCAATGGCGAGGTAGAGCAGTACAAAAGAAACAAGCAACATAATGAGCGTAGGTCCATTAAGAGCTACGAATCCGGACTGTTCTACGACGCCTTTAAGAGCTGTTAAGTAGAGTTCCATTTGGTTTCCCTCCGTAGATTAGTTCTGCCGAAGCAGACTAGGCTACAACCAGGAGAGTATCGCCGGTATTGACAGAATCTCCTTCTTTGCAGCCGAGCTGTGTGACAGTTCCTGCTGCAGGGGCAAAGATCTCGTTTTCCATCTTCATTGCTTCAAGAATGAGAACCAGCTGCCCGGCTGTTACGGCTGTGCCGGGAGCTACGAGAATCTTAAGGACTTTTCCGGGCATAGGAGCAGCGATTGCTCCGGCTCCGCCTGCTATGGGAGCTGCCGCAGGTGCGGGAGCGGGTGCTGCTGCGGGAGCGGGTGCTGCCGCAGGTGCGGGAGCTGCTACAGGTGCTGGAGCGGGAGCTGCTGCGACAGGAGCAGCCGCGCCCATCTCTTCAACATTAACATCATATGATTTTCCGTTTACTGTGACTCTATATGTGCGTGCCATCAGAGAAAAACCTCCTTGTGAGTTTTGTTATTTAGAATAAGTTAGTCCTGAAAACCTTCTGTGTTCTGTACTCTTCCCATGAGCTTCCAGCTTGAAGCCGCAGGCGCCTTGGAAGGGGCGAATGAGAGCACCTTAGTGCCTGTACCGCACATCGCATAGATAGCGGCGGTAATAACGGCAAGAAGTTCTCCGTCGTCTTCAGCAGTCGGGGCTGCAACAGCGTGAGCTACCGGAGCTGACTGCACACCGGCAACTGGAGCCTGTGCAGGCGCAGCTTTTTTTGTTCCATCGATCGCACTGCATATGTGCTTCATCCCCATCATCAAAAACATCAGTCCGATGATGACAATAAAAACGATGCTGAAAGCGATCATTGACATTACCAGTCCGCCTGGTACGCCTACAAAGTAGGACGATACTGAGTTCGTCATGAGTTAGCCCCCTTAATGCGGCAGTATGCCGTGTTTGCGCTTCGGGCGAAGTTCACTCTTGGACTCTGTCATTACAAGGGCCTGATAGAGAGCAGGACGTGTCTCTTCAGGAAGAATTACTCTGTCAACAAAACCGCGTGAAGCCGCACAGAACGGGTTGGCGAAGGCTTCTTTGTACTCTTCGATTTTCTGCGCACGTGTTGCGGCTTTGTCTTCGGCTGCTTCGATATCCTTACGGAAGATGATGTTAGCCGCACCTTCAGCTCCCATTACTGCTATCTGAGCCTGAGGCCATGCAAGCACAACGTCGGCGCCTAGGTCTTTGCTGCACATACCGAGGTATGAACCGCCGTATGCCTTGCGCAGTACGATGGTGATTTTCGGTGAGGTGGCTTCGCTGTAGGCGTATAGGAGCTTAGCGCCGTGGCGAATGATGCCGCCCATTTCCTGGTTGAGTCCGGGGAGGTATCCGGGAACATCTTCAAAGGTGACTATGGGAAGGTTGAAGGCGTCACAGATACGGATGTGACGGCTGGCTTTGTCTGAAGCATCGATATCAAGGCAGCCGGCCATGTAAGAGGCCTGGTTGGCGATGATGCCGATGACGCGTCCGCCGACTCTCGCGAATCCGGTGACGATGTTACGCGCCCAAAGTTCCTG
>CAZFWP010000109.1:0-5820 GCA_964522805.1 uncultured Synergistaceae bacterium
GACTGGAGTTCAGACGTGTGCTCTTCCGATCTGCCCCGAGAGAATCACCGTCTCATTCCAAGTCTCATTCGCGGCGGCGGCTATCATTTGCAAAGAGCTAATGCCGGGGATAACTTCTATTTTCTCCTGAGGAAAGCGTTTTTTTAACAGAGGCAGCAGACTGTATATTCCAGGGTCGCCTGAGACAAGAACTGCGACGTCGCCGAGCAGCAGCTCCGCTGCGAGTTTATCTAAGGTTGCGTTAAAATTTTTCAGCAAAATAACATTACATTGACCTGAAGCCAGCACAGCGTGGCGTTCCGCTGCTACGACGCAGCGGCTGTTTTTGATAATTTCCTCCGCCCTGAAGGTGAGGAAACACTTTTCTCCCGGGCCTACGCCTACGATGATGATTTTATTTTTCATGTCTCAGTTCCTCCGCAAATTCTTCCGCTTTGAGGCTGAACCCCAATATTTCGCCGTTGTTGTCTATGTATGATGCAGCTATTTCAATTTCGCCGAAGGCTCTGTCCACACACCTTTGGGCAGTTACTTCTGCCATGGTGTTCCACAAAAAATCCAGCCCGTTTTCTTTAATGACCTTCATTGCCACCTCAGTGGTGGAGCTTTTATACAACTGTTTTATTATTTCTGTCTTTACCGATGCCAGCGCCGCCTGAGTGCAAAGAGCCTCTTTTCTGCCGTCGCCTGTTCTGTTATGTGTGTTAAATGTTCCTGCCGCAACCTTTAAAAGTTTGCCGGGGTGCCCGCAAAGAAGGATTCTTTTAAATTGCATACGCACCGCTTCATCAAGCAGATAGCCGATGTAGTTTCCTGACTGCATCACACAGCGCCCTTCGATGGCGTAGGCTTTACGCAAAGACTCTTCCCCGGTGTTGCCGAAGGAAACGGCCAAAATCTTTCGTCCCTGTGCGGCATGAGTGTTCAGCTCTAAAGTAAGCGAATCAAAGATAGACTGCTCGTTCATCGGGCGCACAATGCCGCTGGTGCCGAGGATGGATATGCCTCCTGTTACTCCCAGCCGAGGATTGAAAGTTTTCTTCGCCCGCTCCTCGCCTCCTGGGACGGAAATTGTCACCATTGCAGAACGCTTGCCGATGACCTCTCTGACCGCGGTGAGAATCATTTGCCGCGGTACCGGATTAATAGCCGGCTCTCCCGGAGCGGCTTTTAGCCCCGGAAGGGTTACGGTGCCTACCCCTTCACCTGCCGCTAGAGTGATCTCTCCCTCGCTTTCACCGAGCACTACTCGTGCGCGCACCGTCATGCCGTTAGTGGCGTCCGGGTCGTCGCCCGAGTCTTTGACAATGCCGCAGAACCCTGGCTCTATGGGGACAACTTCCAGAGAGAGAACCCTGCCTGATGGCGTCATGATCTCGGAAAATTCCGGAGCTATTCCCTCAGTAAGCCACTGCGCCGCTGCTTTTGCTGCCGCAGCCGCGCATGAGCCGGTGGTGTAGCCTTCCCTTAGCCTGTTACCGTTAAGCAATTCCATAAAGAAGCGCATTCACTATCGCAGAGGCGACTGTCGAACCGCCCTTGCGTCCCATCGCCGCAATAAAGGGTACGTCGGTGCGGGCAAGGAGTTCTTTTGACTCCACCACATTGACAAAACCGACTGGGACGCCGATAACCAGAGCCGGCTTTGCTTTTTCCTCTTTTATCAGTTCGCATAGCCTTATCAGTGCCGTGGGGGCGTTGCCGATGGCAAAGATAGCCTCGGGCGTATCCCTGACCGCTGTTTCCATACTGACTACTGCTCTGGTAACGCCGCGCCTAAGAGCTTCTTCACGGATTTCCGGGTCTGACATGCGGCAGATGACTCTGACATTATATTTTGCCGCCGCCGCCTTATTGATGCCGGCAGCCGCCATTTGCGTGTCGGTTACGACAGCGGCTCCGTCGGCTAAGGCCTTTCTCGCCTTCGTTACTGCTTCAGCGGAGAAGAGCATTGTCTTTTTAAAATCAAAATCAGCGGTGGTGTGGATGACTCTCTTTACCACGGTCAGGTTCTCTTCCGCTCCTGTCCATGCGCCCATCTCTTCGGTTATTGTCTTCATGCTTGCCTGTTCAATTTCTTCCGGTCTCATTACGACACCACTCTTTCTCTATTATTTGTATCTATTAAGTGCGCAGCTGTCTATTGGCGGTTTAAAAAAACAGCGGCAAAGCCGCAAGCGCGATGGTCAACAGCGAAAGCGGCAGAGTCGTGCCAATGTTCCAAAGCAGCATGGACTTCGCCAGCCTACCGGGAAAAAGCCCAAAGTAATACCCGGCGTTGGAACGCACTGTACGAGAGATGATTCCCAGGCTGTTTCCCAGAAGCAGTGAGAATACCGCCTGGGCTACGGTAAGGTCTCCCGCAGCCAAGCTGCCCCCCGCTAAAGCTAAAGAGGCGGAGACATGGGCGATGGCGGCAGCCGCCACGGCCATGCCGGCGAGAGGAAGATATGTTCCCCCCATCATCCACTCTTTCATCGCCCCCTCAGCCCAGGGGACAGCCATATAGGCGATGGCGAAGAAGAGCCAAGCGAGCGGCAGTGTTTTAAATATCTTCATGCCGAATTTCACCGAACGCGCCGAGACAGAGGGGCTATTAACCGGAGCGTCGTCTTCTTCGTTTTTTCCTTGTCTGAAGATAAAAAGCAGCAGTACAAAGCGTGCCGCAGTACGAATCAGAATCACCAGAGCGAAGATAGTTCCAGACAAACCGGCCATGCTGGCAGCCATTACCAAAGTAGATGGCCACCTGTGCAGATAGGCGGGGAAAGAGAGCATCAGCGTACCCCATTTCGCAGTACGCTCTGTAATGCGTCCCTCGTCAAGAGCCGTTGCCAGAAGAGCGGCCCCAGCTTTTGCGGAGCCCAGGCTGACAGTAAGAGCCATGCCGAGGACAGAGCCAATGCCAAAACGGCGCAGCAGCGGCATCATATGCTTCATCAATTTATCGGCGGCTCCAGTCCTGAGTATCACCATCCCGAAAGCGAGTCCGAGGATGATACTCAGCGTCAAGTCCAACTCTCCCTTAAGCAGGCCCTGCCAATCCATATAAGCTATCTCCAGAGCAATAAGATGGAGAGATATTCTTCCGCCGGATTGAGAGCGGCCTCTCCTTCAAATATTCTTTCGTCGGGCAGTCCGGCGCGGTCGATGCGAAGAATTTTTCTCCACGGTCCGGCTGCGGTAACGGTCTCTTTGAGACTCTCCTTAAGAGCGCATGGCTTGTACACTGCCGCTGAATCCGCTGCCTTAAGGGCTTCGAATATATGTTCGCGGGAATCGGTTCCGGGGATTATCGAAAGCACGTCTTCGCCCATAGCGAGGAAGACGGAGGCGCGGGAGGCTGCGAGAGAGTGAGCTGATATTCCCGGTACAAGTCCCAGCTCAAGATCGGGGACAAATTCTTTCCAGACGTCAAAAAGGTATGAGCCTGTGGCGTAGAGAGCCGAGTCGCCGATAACGGGCAAAACGACGGTATCTGCCGTTTCCCAATGAGGCTTCAGTAAAGCGAGCTGCTCTCTTAACGAGGCGTCGCGTGCTTCACCGTCGTTTACCATCGGAAAGACAATCGGCATGGTTTTTATGTCACTGAGATGAGCCCTGACGACCTCTTCCGCCACGCTGGCTTTGCCGCTCTTTGAGTGAGGTGTGAGAACAATATCCGCATCTTTGATGACTTTCAGCGCCTTGACCGTGATCAGGTCAGAATCGCCGGGACCAACCCCGGCTACAATAAACTTCATTTAAATCACTCTCCGTAAAAAATTTTAATCAGTTCCCTTCCACCCTTTTCGAGGCTGGTTAGCGAAGGGCGGCTGAGATAATATTCCGGTATATAGGCTACTTTTACGCTCTTTTTTAGAACCTGATACCAAGGGCGTTTTTCAACTTCTGCTTTTGTGGACATGTTCATCGGCCCATTTTGCACAAGATAGATGTTAAGACCACTGCCGGCTAATTTTAAGGTTCTTTCCAATCCCCAAGGGGCAATGGCGCTGCCATTACGGCTGGCTTTAGCTCCGCTTGCGGCGTTGACTCCGCCTGCAAGCGCGATAAGCCTGGCCGCCCAAGAATCCGGGGAGCAGGTGTGAAGTTCCTTTGCCGTTGCCTCAACCAGCACCAGGGGCTTCTTTTTGCGGTGGTATCTAGCAGCGTCTGTGGCAAGTTCATTTTTCAGCTTAGACAGCTTTGCCGACGCCTCCTGTGGGCTCTTGCCGATTAACGGGGCTAGTTTTTGTAAATACGCATCAAATTCGTTCCAGGAGGGGGTGTCCATCATGACTACTTTTACTCCAGCTCGTTCCAATACGCGCGCCAATTGGGGATTCTGTTTCTGCACTAAGGCCCTTATCAGCACCAAGTCAGGATGCAAAGCCAGCACCGCCTCTGCTCCTGTTTTAAGCGGCAGACGCGGCAGGGCGGGAAGGGTGCTCTCTTCCTCATTTTCTGATATAGCGATAAGACGTTCAGATCCGCCTAAGGCGATAATATTATCGGTGTGCCCTGGATAGAGAGAGACAATTCTCTTATATTGGGCGGCATCCGCTTCCATGGTGCAGAGGGTGAAAAAAATAAATGCCGCTGCTAAAAAAAGCTTCTTTGAGGGTGCCATGCGATGTCGCCTCCATCTGAAGTATATGGAACAAAAGAAGTTTTATAAAGAGGGTTCAGCACCGATTGGTCAACATCGGAAGCCTCTCCCTCAGAAGTAATCTTGCCCTCTTGGAGGGATATGTATCGATCCGAATAAGGGATGGACATATTAATGTCATGAGCTGCCACCACTACGGTTTTTCCTGCGTCAGCCAGCTCCCTCAGTATGGTGAATATTCTTATTGACTGGTTGGGGTCAAGTGCCGAAGTTGGCTCATCAAGCAAATAGACATCGGGATTCTGCGCCAGCACCATAGAAAAAAGGACTCTCTGCCTCTCGCCGCCGGATAGCTCCGTAGCGCAGCGGCAAAGCAGATGAGAAATGCCGGTGCGCTCCGCTGCTTCGAGAATAATTTTTTCATCATCTGTCGAAAGCCGTGAAAAAAGGTCGTGGTAAGGCAGGCGCCCAAGGGCGATAACATCGTAGACGGAAAAGGCAGCGGCGATATTAATCTGCTGCGGTACCAGCCCAAGAAGCTGCCCGAACTCACGTCTTTTAATAGAGCGCACTTCCCGCCCGTTGAGCGATAAGCTTCCCTCGTAGCTGCCAAATCCGGCGAGAATGCGTATCATTGTGCTCTTGCCGCTGCCGTTTGGGCCGATAAGCGAGGTGAGGCAGCCGTGTTCAATAGCGCCGCTGATGTTCTTTAAAATGTTCTTGCCGCCGTAACCGCAAGAGAGGCTAGAAAATTCAATCATCACGCGCGCCCTCCCATACCCTTTCTGGTAATTAATATCCAACAGAAAAACGGGCCGCCGATTAAAGCGGTTAGCACTCCTACTGGAAGCTCTCCCATACTTTGCGCCAGCCCGTCTGCCAGAGCGAGCAAGGCTCCTCCGGCCAAAAAGCTGAAAATAATCAAGGGGCGGTGAGCCGGTCCGATAACGGTGCGCAGCAGATGGGGGATTACCAACCCGACAAAGCCGATAATGCCGAAGGAGCTGACTATGAGGGCAGTAGCCAAAGAGGCTGCATAGAGGAGAATCATGCGAAGCCGTCTTTCATTTATTCCCAGCATTGAGCCCTGACCCTCTCCGAGGGAGACGGCGTCAAGCTGCCTGCCGTAGATTAGGGCGGGGACAGCCAAAATAACGGCGGAGCTCCATGTGATAAGAGCTGTAGTTGACGAGGCGCCGGAGAAACTGCCCATCAGCCAAAGAACGATG
>CAZFWP010000110.1:0-5682 GCA_964522805.1 uncultured Synergistaceae bacterium
TCTTCTTTTTGTCGGTAGTGCAGCTGCTTTCCCCTGCGGCTCCAAGCATGGAGCCGGCGGATTTGGCAGAAATTGCGGTGCTCCGGCAACGTCTGAATCAAAGGGGCAAATTATTGAGTTGCGGAATTTAAGTGAGGAACTTAGAGTAGAATTGAGAAAGCCTGTGCCCGATAAAGTAAAAGCGAAAGCTCTTCATGGAAAGATTCTTGATATTAAAAACAGCATTGCAGACGCGAGATTTAATGAATGTCTGGCGAATCCGGCTCCAAAAAGCGGCGCAGGCAGGGTGGACGCAGGTGCGACTCCGGAGATGAAAGCTAAAATTGCAGAAGTGGAAAAACTCCGCGATGAGTTTCGGACAGAGATGTCAAAAACAACCCCGGATAAATCAAAGGTCTTGGCATTGCATGGCGGGATGAAAAAACTTAACAGAGAAATTTCTGAAGCGCGTTTTGAATTTATGTTGAAGAACCCGGAAAAGTATAGAGATTCACCGATGTTTATGAATAATGGTTACGGCAGAGGATGTCTGTTTTGCAGATAGCTAAATCATAGAGCGGTAATAAGTAAACGGGGCGGAAGATCCGCCCCGTGATTTACACGCTAAATTACGTGGTGGTATCGCCTGAGAGCGGATTAAAATAGGGATGGATATTAAGTGTGTTTAATCAAAAGACGGGGGAGGTTTTTGTATGAGGATCCTTATTGTGGAAGATGAGAGTGCTATCGCTGATGTCGAACGGGCTTATATGGAGCGCGAAGGTTATTTTGCGGATATTGCCTCGGACGGCATCAGAGGGCTGGAACTTTTTCGCGCCGTCTCCTACGACTTGGTTATTCTGGACCTCATGCTTCCCGGTATGCAAGGAATAGATGTCTGCCAAGAAATAAGAAAGACCTCCTCTGTTCCTATTATTATGGTGACGGCGCGCAGTGGTGAGGATGATGTGATTTCAGGTTTGGATGCCGGAGCCGATGATTATATTATCAAGCCATTCAGCCCCAGAGTGCTGATGGCACGTATCCGTGCCAATAGCAGAAAGACGGAGAGTACATGCGCGGAACAGAGTACTGCTCTGCTCTATGTGGGTAGTTCTATTGTTATTGACGTTAACAACTTTACCGTGAAAAAAAACGGTGAAATTATCTCGATAACCAGGAACGAATTTTTGATACTCTCCAAAATGGCTGCAAGACCCGATAAAACATGGAGCAGAGATGAATTGATAACTTATGCCCTTGGCTACGAGTACGAGGGTTTTGAACGCTCTATAGACAGCTACATTAAAAATATCAGAAAAAAGCTTGTTGATGATACTCATGAAAACGGATATATCAGAACGGTTCACGGATTTGGCTACAGAATAGCGGAGGAATGATGATGAAGCGTTCTTTGCGCACGCAGATGTTTATTCAATATGCGACTATTGTGGTCCTCTGTATGCTTGTGATACCAACGGCTATTTCCTGGTTTCTTGATAGGCAGTTTCGTATGTTCGCTGAGGATCGCCTACGCGAGGAGCGGCAAGAAGTCGTTCTTTTGATGCAAAGTCTCTACGCTAGGACAAATTCATGGGACGAAGTCAGAGTTAAGGGTCTGTTAGGTGAGACAATGCGCTGGCCCATAGCTGCTATCAATGTCTATGACGCCGATGGACAGCTGGTGAAAAGTTTAAGCCGTGCTATGAGAAGACGCCCCAATGGCAAAGACGCACAGCATATGCCGTTGAAAAGAGCAGCAAACTCCCAATGCCGCATGATAGATGAACCGATTATCGTCAGCGGCGAAAATGTTGGGCATGTCTCCTTCAGCTGCCTGCCTTTCAAAGACAGTCGTGAGGGCGAATTTTTGCGGCAATTTAATTTTCACCTCTATCTTTCTGTAGGTTTTATGCTGATCCTTTCCGCAGTAGTAGCGTTTTTTATGGCGGATAGAATAAGCCGTCCCGTGCTGAACGCAGCCAAGCGTGCACATTTAATCAGCGGCGGCAAGTATAAGATTGATGACGAAACGAGCTCTGATATTACCGAGATAGAGACTTTAATTGAGAGTATGAATCGTTTAGGGCAGGCATTGGAGATGCAGGAGGAGCTGCGTAAAAGGCTGATGAGCGACATTGCTCATGAACTGCGCAATCCGGTAACGATTGTGAAATCTCATTTGGAAGCTTTTGAAGATGGTGTGTGGGAGCCGACATCGGAGAGGCTGAGGCTTACTGTGAGTGAAATAGACAGACTCTCTAAGTTAATATCGGAGGTGGGGAATTTATACGCCATCGAAGGAACGGAAAACAGTTTGTCAATTTCAGCAGCTAATATCTCCGATGAGCTTGAGCGGATTGTCCTCTCCTTCTCACCCCTTTTCGCCAATAAGTCCGTATCGCTCACAGCTGATATTGAGGGCGGGGCGGAGGCAGCAGTGGACATAGGCAAACTTAGACAGGCCGTTACCAACCTGCTCTCAAACGCACTGCGCTATACAGACGAGGGAGGAAAGGTTCTTTTGTCTTTAAAGACTCTGCCAGACTATTTGGAAATTATTGTCAGGGATAATGGTATCGGTATTGCTAAATCTGATCTGCCGAATATATTTGAAAGATTTTACCGCGCTGACAAATCTCGCACCAGAGCTAGTGGCGGCATGGGGATAGGTTTGGCTATCACCAAGGCCATTGCTGAAGCGCATGGGGGCACTATCAGAGTGGAAAGCACAGAAGGTGAAGGCAGTACCTTCATTATTACATTACCGGTTAGAAGAGACATACAAACAATTTGATTTTGGAGGTGCATACATTGAAAAGACATGCAATACTGCTGGGGATACTCCTCCACCTAACGATGGTTTCAGTTCTTTGGGCGGCGGAGCCTCTGACATTGGACCGCTGTATCGCAGTAGCTTTGGAGAACCACCCAGACCTCAAGGCAGCAGAGGGGAAGGTTGAGTCGAAAAAAGCATCAATCGGTGAAGCTAAAGCTTCAGGGTTACCGCAATTAAGTGCTGGTGCGAACTACAACCGAAGCGGCAGCAGTGAGCAGGACGATTCTTCTGGCAGATACGGCATGTCGGCTGCTTTGGAACAGTCAGTTTACGATTGGGGAAAAAGGCGTTTGCAGGTAAAGGGAGCATCTATTAACAGCGATGCGGCGAAGATGGATTACCTTCAGACGCGGGATGGCGTTATCTATGAAGTTAAATCAGCCTACTACGGACTTAATCGTTCCATGCGTGAATATGAAGTGGCAAAAACGCGCTACGACAATTACCGCAAGCGGCTTGTGTGGGGGCAGTCCTATTATGAAGTCGGAACAAAGGCGAAGATTGAAGTGACAAAGGCTCAATCCGATTTAGCCGGTTCAAAACTGGCATTGGTGCGGACGGAGTCGGCTGCCGCGCAGTATCGTGCTCAGCTTGCTTCTGCGATGGGGGACCCTCTTTTAAAGATTGAAAAGGTTGCAGATGCAATTGACTATGAAGAGTGGAATATCCCAATAGAGGACGCCATGAAGCGGGCCGAGAATCAAAGGCCGGAGCTCTTTGCAAAGATGAAGCGCGTGGAATATGCTAAGACAAATCTGGCACTGGTTCAGAGGGGAATGGCTCCTGACCTTTCAGCGTCAGCAGGGTATAACTGGTATGGGTCAGCTCCTTTTGACGACAATGGCTGGAACGCCAAATTATCATTAAATATACCCATTATGGACGGAGGACTGACCAAGAGCAGAACAGAGGCTGCGGCTGCGGAGCTTATGACCGCTGGCGCAGAGTATAAGAGTCTTGCTAACTCTGTGAAGCTGGAGGTCCGCAAAGCATGGGAAGCATTGCGCGAAGCGAAGGAAGCTCTGTCTGCTTCCCGTGAGGCTGAATATCAGCAAAGGGAGACTCTCAACCTCGCTCAAGGACGCTACCGGGCGGGAGTAGGCAACAGTCTCGAAATATCCGATGCTATTGAGAGTTACGCGTCTGCTCAGGCAAACAGTGTTCTGGCTCTGTACGAATGTAAAAAAGCCCGACTCTCTTTGGAAAAGGCAATGGGGGGACTTTAGTAATGAATATTAAAAAATTTTTTCATTTCAAACTTATTTTGCTGCTTTTGGTAATTGCCGCTGCCGCAGGCGGAGCTTGGTACTTTTGGGGAGATAAAAAGGCCGAGATAGAGTATCGCGCTGTTGCCGCAAGACGCACGGAACTGCAGTCTGTTATTCAGGCTACAGGTACTTTGAGTGCTGTTGAAACTGTGGATGTCGGTACTCAGATATCAGGAACGATCAAAGAAATTTACATTGACTACAATAGCGTGGTAAAAAAAGGTCAGCTGATAGCGGAGATAGACTCCGCTACGCAAGCCGCTGATGTAGCTCAGGCGGAGGCCAACCTCAGCTCCGCCATGGCAGACATGATGAACAGTGAAGCGATTCTGTTTAATGCAGGGAAAAAACTTGGCAGAACAAAAGAACTCTCACAAAGAGATCTCATAGCTAAAGCGGACGTTGATGCGGATGAAAGCTCCTACCTCTCGGCAAAGGCACAGGTGAAAGCTTCTAAGGCTAAAATTAAACAATTCGGGGCTTCGCTTGCAAAAGCAAAAATAAATTACAGCTACACCAAGATATATTCTCCTGTTGACGGCGTAGTGGTGGCTAAGAACGTGGACAGAGGGCAGACAGTGGCTGCTAGCTATCAGACACCAAGTATAGCTGAGATCGCCAGAGACCTTAAACAGATGCAGGTGGAGGTCAATGTTGACGAAGCTGACATCGGCGGAGTCAAAGAAGGGCAGAAGGCTTTTTTTACGGTAGACACACATCCGAACAAGCAGTTTCATGGCGTTGTTACTCAGGTGCGCCTCTCTCCTACGACAGCGAACAATGTTGTTACCTATACTGTAATAGTCAAGGTAGCGAACGAGGAAAATTTACTGATGCCCGGAATGACGGCCAATGTCTCGCTGATCATGGAGGAGCGCAGCGGAGTAGTTGTAGTGCCAAACAGCGCCTTTCGCTTCAAACCGGTCGACCCCAATGAAAAAAGTTCGGAAATGGGACCTCCCGGTAATGGAAAACGTAATATCGCAGTAGTGGCGTCTCCTGCGGTATATACTTTGGACAGTAAAAAGCAGCCGATAAGAGTTGAAGTTAAAAAAGGGATAACCGATGGGGAGAATACCGAGATTATCTCCGGTATCAACGTCGGCGATAGGGTCATTACCGGAATAATAGTGCCCAAAGAGGGTAAATAGATGGCGCTGGTGGAACTGAAAGATATCAGAAAGAGTTTTATCCTGGGAAAAGAAGAGGTGGAAATCCTTCATGGTGTGAACCTTTCTGTAGAAAGCGGCGAATTTGTGGCGATGATGGGACCGTCAGGCTCCGGAAAATCAACGACCATGAATATATTGGGCTGTCTTGACAGGCCGACTTCTGGTCACTATCTGCTTGAGGGACGCGATGTGGGAATTTTGGAAAGTGATGAATTAGCATTGATTAGAAACCGCATGATCGGTTTTGTCTTTCAAGGGTTTAACCTGCTGCAAAAAACCAGTGCACTGGAAAATGTTGAACTGCCGCTGCTTTATGCCGGTGTTCCTAAAAAGGAGAGACATGAGCGGGCGGCAGCGGCTCTTACCGAGATGGGGCTGGCGGATAGAATAGATCGGAAGAGCGTCGTGTAGGGAAAGAGTGTCT
>CAZFWP010000111.1:0-5539 GCA_964522805.1 uncultured Synergistaceae bacterium
GGGAGGCGGATTAAATTGTACATTCGGCCGGCAGGAAAAAAAGACATCCAGCAGATAGGAACCATAGCAAACCAGATATCACAAATAGGCGGCGAAACAAACATCTCCCACGTGGACTTTATTGATTCGCAAGGGCTCATTGAAGGGCTAACGGACTTTGACCACATGCTGGTACTTGAAACAGAGACCCCGCCTACCGAAATATGCGCGGCAGTGCTTCTGTCGGTAAATTCGCAGATCTTTCTGCGCCGCACGGCATCTTTAAAAATAATCGTCTCACCCCAATGGCAGGGGCAAGGCATCGGTAAAGTACTGATGAACGCCGCTCTTGAACTGGCGGAAAAAGAACTGATGCTCGAAAGGGTAGAAGTTGAAGTTCCCATAGAGAACGTCAACGGACTCAAACTGTGCAAATCCGCCGGCTTCAAAGTGGAAGGAATAGCCAAAGACTGGGCTCGCACGGCTGATGGCGCATACATTGACTCATACCTCATGGCTAGGTGCAAAAACATCAAACAGAACCGCTAAAACCAACACCCCATCAAAAGCAGAAAATCCGGCCGCGCGCAAGCGACGTCCGGATTTTTTCTTCTACAACACCAACCCAACCAAATCAATCAAACTCAATGCCAAGGGACAATGCAGCAATACCGCCGCTGAAAAATTATCAAAAGCTAATCATTGCACTAAATGATATACTACAATATAATCACAAGTTAAATGTTAGCATCAAACCATACGTACCAGTGGGTTTTACCCTGATATAGATGCTTTGATGTTTATTGGTGTCTTGGTGTCTAGATAAAAGAAACCATAGAAAAATCCCCTATAGGATATACATCCCTTTTACTGGACATACAAATTAAATAGGTACATATCATATTGGAAAATTTCATCTGTAAGGAATCAATGCTAAATTTTTTCTTCTTGGTTAAACCAATGCTTCACAAATCCACATCATTTAAAATAATCGTCAAGGTTATCTCTTGAATCCATATATCATTGATGATAGAATGACCGAAAGTTTCATAAAAATCATAAGGGGATGACATAATGATATCAAAGAAAATCTGCTTGTTGTCATGCGCGTTTGTTGTAGCTTCTTGTTTTATTGGACATGCATCTGCTTCTGCTGCTGTAAAACTTAAATTGAGTACTGCTGCGCCTATAACAAGCACATGGCAAGATGGAGCTGTTATGTTTGCAAAAATTGTAAAAGAAAAGACAAATGGCAAATATGATATTACCGTTTATCCAAGCGATCAGCTTTCCGGAGGCAACCAAGTAGCAGGCATTGAGCTTCTCCAAACGGGTGTTACCGATATACACATGCAAGATGCCCTAGTATGGTCTGCTGTAGCCAAAAAAAGTATTGTTCCATGTTTTCCATGGTTGCTACCAACATACAAAGATGTCGATAAACATATGCGTGGCAATGGAGGCAAAGTGCTCAAGGATGTTTTGAAGGATGCAGGTGTAGTCTGCCTCGCTATCGGAGAGAACGGCTACCGTCAAGTTGTCAACAATCGTAATCCAATAAGCAAACCGGCAGACATGAAAGGTCTTAAGATGCGTGTTCCGGGAAGCAATGTTCATGTTAATTTGCTTAAGTATATTGGAGCTGATCCTCTAACAATGAACCAGTCTGAAGTATATACCTCTCTCCAGCAAGGCACGATTGATGCATGCGAAAATACACTTGACCTTCTTTTCACGCAAAACACTCTCGAAGTAGTGAAATATCTTTCGCTGTGGAATTATTCATATGATCCAATTTATTTCTCAGTCAGCCGTGAACTTTGGGATAAACTGAACACACAGGAGAAAGGCATATTCCAACAGGCTGCAACGGAAGCTATGGCCTATCAGGTGAAGATGGCTCGCGAAAAAGAGTCGGCACTTAGAAAACGTCTCCCAGAATACAAAAAACTCCAAGTCGTCACAAAATTAGCTCCAGAAAACTTAGAGCTATTTAAAAAATCTGTCAAAAAGATTTACGAAGACTACAAAAATGAGTTTGGAGCTGCTATTTTTGCTGATTTTGGATACAAATATTAGTAAATAATAATGTTTTAAGGGGAAGATTGTATTATATCTTCCCCTTAAAACTTTCCTTCCTTACTTTATAATAAGATTTGATGAGAAATCTTAAAACTGTACAGCCCATGACAGAGTGCTTATACTTTGGATTAAGCTGTTTGGGATAGCAATAATTTTCTTTAAGAAAGGGTGTTATGGTATGCAACGTATTTGGAAATTCTTAAACATGTTTGAAGAAATAGCAATGATAGTAGGCGGACTTGCCATGGTGCTTCTTAACTTTATAGACGTTGTATGCCGGTATCTGCTTCCTCAAACTCCCTTTTCGTATGCGTCAGAAATGATTGTGCTTTTATTTGTTTGGACTAGTATGTTTGGTATTCCATATGGCTATCGTAAGGGCGCTCATACTGTTTTGACGGTCATCTCCGACAATCTCGGGGGTAAAGCTCAGGCTGTTCTTGTTGTGCTTTCGACCCTTGCTTCTGTCTTCTTGATGTTAATGATAGCTTATACAGGATACGGCATGGCTATGAATCAGGTTAGATTTAATCAAATACTTCCCGGAATGCGTATACCGGCCGTAGTTGTCGGTGGGGCAATTCCTGTAGGCTCATTGTTTTGCACTATTAGCGTTCTTCAATACGGATACCTAGAGGTTAAAAAAATTATCTCCTGTCTTGGTAAAGGAGGCAAAACAGCATGATTGGCATTGTCTTGCTTGGAACATTTTTCGGACTTTTAATCATTGGAGTGCCTGTTGCCGCTTCTATGGGACTTGCTGCTATGGCGGGCATTTTAAATATGGGGTTTAAAATCTCCGTTTTTCCTACTGTTTTTTATTCGGCCTTTGCAAAATACACCATGCTGGCTATACCTTTCTTTATTCTTGCTGGCGTTATCATGGATTATGCTGGCATTTCCAAAAGACTAATCAATTTTGCAAATGCTTGTGTGGGACATCGTAAGGGTGGTCTTGCGGTTGTTACTGTTATTGTGGCCTGCTTTTTCGCAGCAATATCTGGTTCTGGCCCCGCTACAGTTGCAGCTATAGGCGGAGTTCTTATACCAGCAATGGTAAAACAAGGCTATGATAAAAATTTTTCTACTGCGATAGTAGCCTCTTCAGGTGGCATAGGAATGATTATTCCACCAAGTATCCCGTTCATCATTTACGCAATGCTTGCAGAGGTATCGGTGGGAACAATGTTTATTGCAGGCATAATTCCTGGCCTCCTTTTCGGGATATTCTTCACCGGAGCCGCACTGCTCTATTTGCGTAAGGACAAGAACGTTATACTGCAGGAGAAACAAAGTGCTGCCATACGATGGAAGTCATTTAAAGAAGCTTTTTGGGGACTCATGATGCCTGTCATAATATTGGGAGGCATATATGGCGGCATTTTCACACCTACTGAAGCTGCCGGAGTAGCCGTTGTATATGGACTTTTTGTTGGACTTTTTATATACAAAGATCTTAAACTAAAACAACTTTGGAATATTTTTGTAGATGCTTTTGTTTCTTCGGCGATTATAATGTACATCATGGGCTGTGCCGGAGCATTTACTTGGATATTGACTACATCCGGAGTAACTCAAATTTTAACGAACGCTCTTCTTTCTCTTACAAACAATAATAGCGTAATGTTATTTATTATCACGATACTCTTTTTAATAGCAGGTTGCTTCGTAGATTCAGCATCTGGATTCTATCTGCTTATGCCCATATTACTGCCTATAATAAAACACATGGATTATTCGCTGATAGCGTTTGGCGTAATAGCAACAGCAAACTTCGCATTAGGACAAGTTACACCACCTGTTGGCTCGAATCTATTTGTGGCCTGCAACATTGCCAATGTTTCAATGAAAGATCTCGTTTCTAAGATTTGGCCTTTTATCATTGCCGGTTTATTGTGCCTTCTGTTGATAACTTACGTTCCCTCGCTTATAACTTGGTTACCAACTTTCCTTGGCATGAAGTAGAAGCGTTCTGGATAAACGGTGCCAATAATGGAGAGAATATCTTGTAGTGAATACAAAATAAGGCGTAACAAGGTATGTGACAAAATGAGAGATATGGGGCTTGACGCAGTGATGTTTAGTGCTTCTTCGCAGATAACTTCGCGAGGTTCGCTTAGATACCTGTTCGGTTACTATATGCCGGTGTTTGAAGAATACCTTGTTATATTTCAAAATGGGGATTCTACTTTCTTTGTCCATGATGGTTCCAGTAAAGATGCCATTATGCTTATCGATAAAGCCATCGATGTCTGTATTATCCCACAGAAAGAATATATATGCGACCCAGCTGCTACCATCGCCTTCTTTCTACGCACACAGGGAGCAAAATCAGTGGGAGTAATTGCAGACTATGGCCTATCATCGCATTTTTGGCTTTCACTTCAGAAAAATAGCCACAATATCGTTCTTGCTGATTTCTCGGACGCTTTTAATAGGATACGCATGGTCAAATCAAGTGCAGAAATTGAATTAATGAAAGAAGCAATAAAATTTAACGAAGATATCTTCTATGAATATATGAAACATATATCTGTAGGAACAAGAGAGATTGATGCAGTTAATGCAGCCTCTTGCTACGCAATAACTCGTGGAGCAGAAGATATGTATTGGATGGTATCTTCAGGTAGTGTACCATCATTAGCGCATACGGCATCAGCGAGACGCAGAAACCATGTATGGCAAAATGGTGATTACAATTACATCGTAATTGAACACTCCTATACCGAAGGTTATTTCAGCGAAATAACCCAACTGTTTTCTCTAGGTCGCCCCAAAGAGGAATACGTTAGAGCTTATAATGTATTGACTGAGGCGCAAGATACCGCTTCTGCAATGATTAAGTGTGGTCTTGAAGTAAATCGTCTGGCTAAGTCAGTGCATTCTATAATGGTCAAATATGGTTTTTCAGAGCAAGGAAGTCCTGCACTATGCATTGGTCATTCACAGGGAATAGATGTTTCAGAATTCCCTGTCCTTGACGCCGATGACGAAACTATAATTACTCCCGGCATGAGATTTAATATTCATCCATGTATTGTTCTAGCTGACGGAGCCAAGATTACATCGTGTGAAAGCTTTCTTTCAACCAAAGGAGCGGCTGTTAGGTTATCATCACTACCGCGTGAAATAATCATAGTTTAAATATAGTGCGTCACTAGCGGTTATTACTGTGCCGGAGAAAAAAAGACGTAAAAAAAATATTATACGAGGTGATATAGATGACAACAAAAGTTAAATTTCCCAACAGCAGAATGGCCTCTATCAAAATGTCAGGCGGTATCAGAGAAATTCTCGGGCGCGCGGAAGAGCTTGAAGCTCAGGGCAAGAGCATTGTACATATGGAAATAGGCAGACCCGATTTTGATTCGCCTCTTTGCGCAAAAAATAAGGCCATCGAGGCTATTAACAACGGTAACGTTCACTACACCGATATGGCGGGCACCTTTGAACTCCGCTCTGCAGTCGCGGAAAAATA
>CAZFWP010000112.1:0-5511 GCA_964522805.1 uncultured Synergistaceae bacterium
TTAGTTTTTAGCGTTATGAAGAAAACAGCGGGGCTGAATAAGCCCCGCTGTTTTTGGTATTTTGCTTTTGTAAAGAATGTGAGCCACTTTCAGACAAAGGTGCTTATCGCTGAATAATGTGGGGCTCTTTTTGCAAGAGTTAATTCTATTCATAACGTGAGCCTAATGGGGCAGCTGCGTAATATTGTACGAAAGAAGGGCGGAAAGATCGCGCCCTTCTTTTTTGTTTTTCCGGTGTAGAGATGTATTTTGCTGCGCGTTTTTTGAAGGAATTTTATTCAGCTACACCGACAATAATATGCGATGCTTTTATCAGTGCTGTTACCTCTTTTCCCGGAGCAAGTGCCAATTTTTTTTCACTTTCACAGGTGACTATCGCCACCAGCTCTTCGCCGCCCTCAAGCTTGACGATAATCTCACTGTTGACCGCCCCGTGTTTTACTTCAGAAACTGTGCCTTTGAGGGCGTTGCGGGCTGAAAGCTTAATCCCTTCTAGGTCTGCAGCTAGAATTACCCACGTTGCCTTGACAAGAGCGATAGCCTCTTTGCCCTCAGTGAGTCCCAGTGTCTCTGTGCTTGCTGATGTGATTACCGCAGTGAGTTCTGTTCCGCCCGTGAGTTTGATGACTATTTCATCATTGACTGCGCCTTTTTTTATGGAAGTTACCTTTCCGCAAAACTGGTTTCTTGAGCTTGTAAGCATAATTTATTCCTCCTGTATTAATATTTTATATTTTTATTCTATCCGCCGTTGAAAGTAATTTCCAGAGCAAAGGGCGTATTGTGTGAAGAATTTAATTGGCCAATGAGGATTTTACTCTTCTTTAATTTGCTGCTGCAGCCGGTAATATGCACGGCTGTAGCATTGGGGAGGGCGGATATGGATAACCGCTGTTTCAGTGCTCTGCTCATAACAGGCAGACAGAAAGGTTACTATTGGAGCTTGGTATTTGGTGTTTTCTAAGAGATAAGATCATACGGGCTAAATGGCAGCTTTATCACACCGCTTTTCCTGTCTTCGCCGGAGGATTACGATGTATGAGGCATGCGAGCCCGGCTGCCTGCACTTCTCTTTATAGCGAAATTTGTTTCAGCAGAGGCAGAAAGTAAATGTCCATTACTAATTTTGTCCGTTTCTTACAGATCTTCGCCAAGGCTTAGCAAGAAATATTTTTGAGCCGAGCTTTGGATATCTGTGTTTTTCTCTTGTGCTGTGCATGAGTCTGCTTTACTTTAGTAAAATAAAATGTAAGTTTGAAAAGAGGCTGATGACTGTGATTATAGATTTTCACACTCATATTTTCCCGGACAAAATTGCCGAACATGCGATGCGAGTGCTTTCTAATGATACCGGTGTCCCTTATGACGCGCCTGCTACAGCTGAATCGCTGCTTTGGACTATGGATATGTGCGGCATTGACCGAGCTGTGGTGCTCAATATTGCCACAAAAGAGAGTCAGCATGCCAGTGTACTGAAGTTCGCTAAAGAGGTTGATTCCGAGCGGCTGATATCTTTTTCTTCCGTTATGCCGGAGTCGGTCAGTGCTTTGGAATATGTGTGGTATGTTTCTGATGAGGGGCTTAAGGGGTTAAAATTTCATCCTGCATTGCAGCGTTTTTATCCAGATGACGAAAAATATTTTCCCGTTTATGATTTAGCCCGTGCTTTGAATTTGATTGTAGTCTTTCACACGGGCTGGGATCCATCTTACCCCGATGAGCTTCAAGCCTCGCCCGAATCGATTGTCGCAGTTGCTGAAAATTTCCCCGGACTGCGCATTGTCGCAGCTCATTTAGGGGGACTGCGCATGGCTCGTGATGTTTTGGAAAAGACGGCTGGCAAAGCAGAAATATATCTGGATACAGCCTATTGCGCCGACCCTTGGCTTGATCGAAGTTTGTTCCGTGACATCATCAGAAAGCACGGAGCCAGTAAAATACTCTTTGGCAGTGATTATCCGTGGCACCTGCCTTCAAAAGAAATAGAGCTGATTCGTTCTTTGGATATTTCCGAAGAGGAAAAATCGTTGATTTTGGGTGAGAACGCCGCCTCTTTGTTGATGTTGTAGGTTTAGGCGCTGTTTTATGGCATGATAACATTAAGAAGCCGCTGATTATATGCGCCATTTGCGTCAAAGGCGGTGCTATCTGCTTATAATCAGCGGACTATCTGTCGGCTATTAATTGAAGGGCTGTGCTATTAGGTGTTTAATTGAAGCCGCTCTGCAGGGATTGGCTTTGGTTCTGTCATATTTTGCTTGTCCGCGCCGCGTTGAGTATTGCTATCACCGCTACTCCGACATCGGCGAAAACAGCTTCCCACAGCCCGGCCAGCCCAACTGCGCCAAGAACCATGAATAAGGATTTTATCCCCAAAGAGATGATAATATTTTGCCACACCACTGCGCGTGTCTTGGCTGCTATTTTTATTAGATCAACGCATTTTGCGGGGGAGTCATCGAGGAGAACAACGTCAGCTGCCTCTACCGCCGCCTGAGATCCCAGTGCTCCCATCGCCACACCGATACCTGCGGAAATCAGCACGGGCGCGTCATTGATGCCGTCGCCGACAAACATTGTTTTGTCTGTTTTACCGCCGGATAGGCGGCTAAGCGCGTTTATTTTACCGTCTGGGAGCAGCTCCGCTTCGTACCCGTCAAAACCGAGTTTTTCAGAGACGAATTCAGCTTCTCCCCGACGGTCTCCCGATAGGATGTAAAGTTTTTCAATGCCTGCTGCGCGCATATTGAAAGCTAGGTTAAACGATTCACTCTTTAATACATCGGAGAGAATCAGAAAGCCTAGGTAACGTCCGTTTTTCATCACATGTACTGCTGTACCGTGCTCTTGTACCTCCTGCGGCTCACTGCCCACCAGTTCTTTTATTAGTGTGCGGCTGCCCGCCGCGGCTATTTCATCCCCGCTGCGGCAGATAACGCCCTTGCCCGGTATTTGCGTAACCTCCGCACCTGCCGGTGTTGCCATTTGTCCCGCTGCTTCGGCTATTGATTTGGCTATGGGGTGAGTAGAGGCTGACTCAGCCAATGCCGCTGCCTCTAGTACCTCTTTTTCTGTCGCCCCGTTTACCGCGGTTATGGCGGTTATTTTAAATACTCCTTCTGTAAGTGTGCCTGTTTTATCAAATACAGCAGTGGTAATATCCTTGACGGTGTCAAAGACAAATGAGCCTTTAACAAGGATGCCTCTTTTTGAGGCGGCGCCGATGCCGCCAAAGTATCCGAGCGGAATTGAGATAACCAGGGCGCAGGGGCAGGAAATTACCAGCAAGACAAGTCCTCTGTATAAGGAATCCTTAAAAGAGCTCAGTCCCAGCAGCGGAGGAAGGACGGCAATTAGTGCTGCGACTGCGAATACCGCCGGAGTGTACCATTTGGCGAATTTGGTAATAAACCTCTCTACAGGGGATTTGCGTTCGGAAGCGTTCTGCACCATATCGAGTATTCTTTGAATCGTTGAATCTTTAAAAGGTCCTGAGGCCTCTACCATGATCATTCCGTCTATTGTCAGAGTCCCGCCGGTTACGGCAGTGCCCTTAGCGGCCCTTCTGGGGCGGGATTCTCCTGTTATCGGCGAGGTATCCAAAAATGATGTGCCGCTTACGACAACCCCGTCAATAGGGATTTGTTCTCCAGGCAAAACTTGGATGACGTCACCTTTTTCTACATCGTTGGCTGAAATTTGTTTGATCTCACCGTCTACCAACACTCTGGCGTGTGAGGGTTTTTGCGCTAGCAGTGAACGGATAGACCCTCTGGAGCGGCTGGCGGCTTTTTCCTGGAAAGCTTCGCCAATACGATAAAAAATCATTACTCCTGCGGCTTCGGAGGGGGCACCCACGGCGATAGCCGCCATTGAGGCAAACCCCATGAGGGTGAATTCGTTAAATATGTCTCCTTGCCTAAGAGAACCAAGCATCTCCTTGAGTACAGAAAACCCGGCTGCAAGGTATATTGCTATATATGCGATAATAATGAGAGTAGAGTCTATTTTTGCGTTATGTTCCATTGCCAGGGTTAAGGCGAAGACCATTCCCACGGCGGCAAGGTAAGTTATTTCTTTTTTGAAGGTATCAGGCTCATCACAATTTTCTTTGAATGGGTTGTTGTGTTCGCTGCATGAGCAGCCTTGTTCAGGTTGCCCTTCTTCGTCGCTGTCTCCTGTGTCGTCATCAGTAGTGCACGCGCATTTTTCGGCGCAGCATGAGGTTGGTTTGGTGGGGGCCTCGCTGCCGCATGAAGAGCAGCAGGTGCTGCCGGCAGTAATCACATGGTTGTGGCTGTGGCTGTGTTTATGTTCCTTACCGCAGCATCCGTGTCCCTCTCCGTGGTTGTGTTCGTGTGTGTGTCCTTTCAAATAAAACGCCTCCTTTAAAATATTAGGGCGGATTTTTATTTTCCGCCCTAATTTGTTTTTATTTGGTTAAGCCAGCTCGATAGTGTCGCCCGCTTTAACTTTTCCGCCCTTGATAACTTTGGTGAAGATGCCCTTCTTGGGCATTATACATTCGCCTGTTTGTTTGAAGACCTCACAACCGGAATGGCACTCTTTGCCAATCTGAGACACTTCAAGAAGTGTTTCTCCGGCTATAAGCCGATCGCCGATTTTCAGTTTGCTTAGGTCAAAGCCTTCGGTGGTGAGATTTTCAGCGAAGCTGCCGGGGGCAAGGGTTGGAAGTTTGACCATCATTGTGCGGATATCTTCCATAGAAATAAGGCTGACCTGACGGTGCATAAATCCTGCGTGTGCGTCTCCTTCAAGTCCAATCCCTTCGATTAATGTGCCCTCTTTGACGTCTTTTTTGATCATACCCTTTTCAGGAGCGGAGCAAACAGCGATAATTCTGCCCTTCATCTTATGATCCCCTTTGCTATTCTGCTGCGCGGTGGTCTTCGCTCACAAATTTTTCTTCCTCTTCTTCATGCTGATGAGGTTCTTCCGTTCCGCATGACCCGCCGCAACATGAGCCGCCGCAAGCGGTACATGTGGAGGGAACCTTTATGCCTGCCGGTATTTTACCTGTTTTGCGGAAGAAGTAGTCGGCTACTGCCGCCTCAATTCCCTCCTGTGCCAGCAGTGAGCAGTGGAGCTTTGCCGGGGGAAGTCCGCCCAGAGCTTCGGCCACGTCTTTGTTGTTAATCTTCATGGCGTCAGAGATAGTCTTTCCCTTCGCCATCTCTGTGACCATAGAGCTTGTTGCGATGGCGGCGGCACAGCCGAAAGTTTCAAATCTGATGTCCTGAATGACCTCATTATCATCTATCTTAAGATAGATTTTCATTACGTCGCCGCATTTGGGGTTTCCTACCTCGCCTACGGCGTTGGCGTCCTCAAGGCGTCCGGCGTTGCGTGGGTGCATGAAGTAATCTACTACTTTTTCGTTATACATCTATCTGCATCTCCTCATCTTTAAAATTAAATGCCGCGCTACTTCTTATTGTAGAAGGGGGACATGGAGCGCAGTCTCTCCACGATGGGAGGGAACTGCTCGAT